>JAYELL010000066.1 GCA_034717495.1 Chloroflexota bacterium
CCTTCAAGCACGTTGCTATCGATGTTCAGTTGAAGGGCCAGCAGGTCCAGGCGCATTGGTCCCGGGGAGTTTTCAAAAGCGTCCAGTATTTGTTTCAGCATCTCAAATCACGCAATCAGACCTTTTCACAATTCTCTCCTTATCCCACCACCCATCCACCCACTTGATACACCAGGAACCCGGCAACCCATGCCAGCAGTGTCAGGTAGACCAGACTGAATATGGCCCAGCGCCAGCCAAATTCCTGTTTCTGGGCGCTGATGGTCGCAATGCAAGGTGCGTAGAGCAGCACGAAGACCAAAAACGCAGCAGCAGACAGTGGAGTGAAATGCTGCCGGAGGGCAAGGCTCAAGCCCGTACTGCTCTGGGCGGCCGCGTCGCTCACCAGGTTGATTCCAGGAATCATGCTCACGATGATGCGAATGGAATCACCTATGGCCTGGACGAAGCCGACAACAATGTCGCGAATATCAGTCACCACGTCCACCGGTTCCGGCTCAGCAGCTGCCTGACCACCCAGGTAGATGACGCTCATGCTGCTGATTACCACCTCTTTGGCAACCAGGCCCGTTGCCAGCGAACCGGTTGCCTGCCAGTTGCCGAATCCCAGGGGCTCGAAAACGGGTGCCACGGCTCCTGCCATGCGGCCGAACAGGCTGTCTTCCGTGTTTTGCACCCCAATGGGCAGATTGAGCAATGCCCAGACGATGATGGACGCGATGAGAATCACCGTTCCAGCCTTGATTACAAATTCTTCGCTGTGACGCCACATGTGTGTGACCAGTCCGCGAGCTGTGGGAAGGCGATAGGGTGGCAGCTCCAACACGAACAGGGAGTCGGCAGTATCGGCGAACAGGGTACGGCGAAAGATCAGCCCGGAGATCACGGCCAGCCCAATGCCCAGCAGGTAGAGGATGAAAATCACGGTGCCGGCGCGGCCTGGAAAAAAGGCAGCGGCAAAGATGACATATATCGGTAACCGCGCTGCACAGGACATCAGAGGGACGAGCAGGCCGGTCATAATCCGATCGCGTCGGTTATCCAGTGTTCTGGTGGCAAGGATCCCCGGGACGTTGCAGCCAAATCCGACGATCAACGGGATGAATGACTTGCCATGAAGTCCAAGCATGTGCATCAGGCGGTCCATGACAAATGCTGCCCGGGCCATATAGCCGCTGTCCTCCAGGATTGCCAGGCAGAAGTAAAGAAAGAGCAGTACCGGAAGAAAGACCATCACGCCGCCGACGCCGGCAATGATACCGTCGATCGACATTGATATAACCCAGGCGGGCGCGTTCAGGTTTGTCAGCAGGACATGAACCCAGTTGGCAAGCGTGCCGTTGACCGCGCTGTCAATCCAATCGACGAATGGCGCCGAGGCCTGGGCGGTAAGTCCAAAGACCATGGCCATTAGCATGAAGAAGATGGGCAGACCAAAGATTCGATGGGCAACTACATCGTCGATTCGATCGGTGACCGTGTGTTGTTGCCCCCGACTGCGCTTGACAACCTGATAGGCCAGGCCATGCACAAAGCCATAGCGTTTATCCGCTACCAATAGTTCCACATCATCGCCGTAGACAGTTTGCACGTGATTGGCAGCCGCCCTGGCATCCTGGCGAAGTTGTTCGGCTTCAGGAGAATCACCCAGAGCCTGAGCAACCAGTTTATCACCCTCCAGCAGTTTCACTGTCGTATAACGCGGGGCGTCAGGATGAAGCAATGCCATCACCCGCGGTTCGAGTTTGGCGATTTCCTCTTCCAATTCGTAGCCGTAGTTCACGACGTCGGGATGAGCCGTGGCTTCGGTTATCGCCTGGCGAAGCAGATCCTCGAGACCTTTGCGACGGGTACCGACGGTGGGCACAACGGGGATTCCCAACAACTCGCGCAACAGAGGCACATCGATGTGGGTACCCTCTGCTTCAGCCAGGTCCATCATGTTGAGGGCCAATGCAGCCGGAACGCCCAATTCGAGGATCTGCACCGCCAGGTAGAGGTTTCGTTCCAGGTTGGTTGCATCCGCGACGATTACGGAGACATCGGGCCGCTCCTCCAGGATAAAGTCACGGGCGATGACCTCTTCCAGTGAATGGGCACTGAGGCTGTAGGTACCGGGAAGATCGACCAGCGTTACCTGGGTACCATTCCAGCGCGCGGTGCCAGTTTTGATATCGACCGTCTTGCCAGGCCAGTTTCCCACGTGCTGGCGCGCGCCAGTCAAAGCGTTGAAGACTGTACTCTTGCCCGCGTTGGGATTGCCCGCCAGGGCGACGATGGGCTGGTCTTTACGCTTCATGCCCATCTGCCTCGTCGACCCCCATGCCTACGAACTCTTGCCCATCCTCGGAATTATTGGGGACCTGATCGACAACATCTTGCGATCCTGCCATCCAGGCCAGCCAGCGACGCCTGCCGCGCCGTCGCCGTCCCGAGCGGTTCCTGCAATTGCGCCGCTTATGACATTGCTCGCAGGGCAACTCTTCGACCAGCACATTGGCGGCTTCTGACCGGCGCAAGGAGAGCCGGTACCCCTTTACCTTGTACTCCACCGGATCGCCAAGGGGGGCAACCCGGATCACTTCGATCTCCGCGCCAGGCACGACTCCCATGTCCAAAAGGCGCCTGCGCAGGGCACCGGTGCCGTTCACCTTACAGATCGTACCACGTTCGCAGGGATTCAGTTCATTCAAAAAGCGCACAAGAAAGCCTTCGATTCGAGAAGTTGAGAATCATTCGCAATAACTATTGTACTCCAGGTTGGCCCTGATGACAACAATCCATATCATGAAATGGCTTGACAGATCATAGCGTTGGGAGTATTCTGCCCGTACGCCTTACGGTTCGAATTGGTGCCTGAAGTGTGCCAACCACAAGGCAATGCAACTACCCTGTGCGAGGTGAAAAGCAATAGCTGCTATGTGGCAATCCTACTTTCAACCGACGACTCTGCAAGAAGCCCTGGCAACCCTGGCCAGCCACGGTGACAAAGCCCGCATTATTGCCGGCGGCACCGATTTGATCCTGGAGTTGGAGCGTGGGGTACGGGGGCAACCGGTCCTGATCGACATCACCCGCGTTGCCGGGCTTGACGCCATCGAATTCAAGCCTTCGGACGGCGAGATATTTCTCGGCCCCCAGGTCACCCACAACGATGTCGCGGCATCTTCATTGTTGGTGGCCCGCGCTTTTCCCCTGGCACGGGCATGTTGGGAGGTAGGAGCACCTCAGATTCGCAACCGGGGCACGGTGGCGGGCAATCTGATCACGGCCAGTCCGGCCAACGATACCATCACACCTTTGTGGGCACTGGATGGGTCGGTTACTCTCTCCAGCCAACAGCGCGGCGATCGCCGCCTTTCCTTCGACCAGTTTTTCCTGGGTGTTCGCAAAACTGCCATGGAAGCGGACGAGATGCTGACAGGTATTCACCTGCGGGCCCTGTCCGATCCAGGCACGTCCGGTGTCCGGCGAGGCGATACCGTCTGTCGGGGCACGTTCATTAAGTTAGGACTTCGAAGTGCCCAGGCCATCGCGGTGGTCAATGTGGCCGTTGTAATCGATTTCGAGGATGACCTGGTCACTGCGGCGCGCATTACGCTTGGTTCCGTTGCACCAACCATCGTGCGAGCCACAGATGCTGAGGCAAGCCTGGTAGGAAAACCATTGAGCAACACGACCATCTTTCGGGCCAGCGAACTTGCTGCAGGTGCTGCGCAACCGATCGATGATCTGCGGGGCAGCGCCGAATACCGGCGTTCCATGGTTGGCGTGCTGACCGAGCGGGCGTTGAACCAGCTAAGGGAAGGGAGAGAGCGGGATGGTTGGCCACGGAACCCGGTATTTTTGAGCAGCGGCGGAGGAATCAGGCAATCAAAATATGGGCAACCGAGCCAATCAGGGGATGGCGGCATGCACCCCGAAACAGGCAATGAACAGGCTGTCGTTGCCAACGACTCTGCTCTTGAGATGGTTCTCAATGGAAGGCCAGTGGAACTGACCGGCGCCCGCGGCAAGACATTACTTCGGGTTTTGCGAGAGAACGCAGGATTGACCGGCGTCAAAGAGGGTTGCGCGGAGGGGGAATGCGGTGCCTGCACCGTCTGGCTGGATGGCGAGGCGGTAATGGCCTGCCTGGTGGCCGCGGAACGGGCGCAAGGTTGCCAGGTTGTGACTGTGGAGGGCCTGGCCCGGGGTGATGACCTGCATGCGATCCAGGATGCTTTCGTCAGCGAGGGGGGTGTTCAATGTGGTTACTGCACGCCCGGCCTGATCATGTCTGGCGCCAAGTTGCTGGAGGAACGGCCGCAGCCATCGCTGCAGGACATTCAACAGGCGCTGGCCGGCAATCTCTGTCGATGTACCGGCTATACCAAGGTGGTGGCTGCAATACTGGCTGCCGCTAATCGTTAAGAGGAGAACAATGCGAGCTGTTGGTAGTTCAAAACCACGGATCGATGCCCGGGACAAGGTTAGCGGAGTGGCCCTTTATCCGGGCGATATCGACCGGCCCGAGCAACTTTTTTTGAAGACCCTGTTTGCCGAGCGGCCCCATGCTCGTATCGTGTCGATCGACACGAGCATGGCTGAAAAGGCACCGGGCGTCGTGGCCTTGTTCAGTGCTGCCGATGTGCCAAACAATGAGTATGGCTTGATCATGCCCGACCAGCCTGTGTTGTGCGGACCGGGCGCGCCAGCCGGTGCGCCCGACTCCGATGTGGTGCGCTTCGTGGGAGATCAAATTGCCCTGGTCGTTGCCGAGACCGAGGCCCAGGCCGTAGCGGCGGCTGCGCTGATCGAAATCGATTGGCGTGATTTGCCGATCGTCAGCGACCCCATGGCGGCGAAAGAATCTGGCAGCATCCAGGTCCATGCCAGTCGCGATAGCAACGTGTTGCTGGAGTACCATATTCGCCGCGGTGATGTGGAGAATGCCTTTGCCGGCGCCGATGTCATTGTCGAGGCCACCTACCGCACCGGTGCGCAGGAACACGCCTATCTCCAGCCCGAGGCTGGTGTAAGCTACATCGACGATCGGGGACGGGTCGTGGTTGAGGCGGCCGGTCAATGGGCACATGAAGATCAGCAGCAGATTGCCCATGCGCTCGCTTTGCCGCTGGACCAGGTAGTGGTTCGTTATCCCGCCATCGGCGGCGCCTTCGGCGGCCGGGAGGATCTGTCGGTGCAGATTGTGCTGGCACTGGCAGCCTGGCGGCTTTACCAACGAGGTATCGCGCGGCCGGTGAAGACCATTTGGAGCCGGAGGGAGTCCATTATCGGGCATCACAAGCGGCATCCGATGGTCATCGAAGCCAGGTGGGGCGCGAACCGGGATGGCAAGCTGGTCGCCCAGCGAATGGATTTGACCAGCGACTGCGGTGCCTACGCGTACACCTCGACCAAGGTATTGGGCAACGCAACCCTGGCCTGCCTGGGTCCTTACGAATGTGCCAATCAATGGGTCGATTCCCGCACCGTTTACACCAATAACGTGCCCGGTGGTGCTTTCCGTGGCTTCGGAGGTCCTCAGGGCCACTTTGCCGCCGAAATGCAGATGAACAAGCTGGCGGAGGCGTTAGGGATGGATCCGGTGGAGTTTCGGGCGCGCAATGTCTGGAAGGAGGGCTCGGTCCAGGCGACGCGCAGTGTGCTGCCACCTGGCGTGACGATGCTGCCGGTGCTGGAGCGCTGTGCCCAGGAAGCGGGCTGGCAATGCATGGATGACGGGTGGGAGAGAGAGGCAGTCGTCGATGGGCCACCGGCAAGCAGTTCGGCAGCGACGCAACTGCGAAATTCTCTGGACTCGTCGGCGCCAGGCCGCCGCCTTCAAGGCGTGGGCATCGCGGCAAGTTTCAAGAACGTGGGCTTTAGCCTGGGATTCCGCGACGTCTGTTTTGCGACGGTGGAGCTCCACGGCGGTGAACAGATCGAGAGGGTTGTGGTGCGACATGCCGGGGCTGATTTAGGCCAGGGCGCGCACACGGTGATGGCCCAGATCGCTGCCGAGGTAGTGGGCGTGCCTGTCGGCCGTGTCGAGATGATCGTGTCTGATACGTCTGAGACAGATAACAGCGGCAGCAGTTCGGCCAGCAGAATGACCTTCATGGCTGGCAACGCGATCAAGGGCGCCGCCGAACAGGCTTTGGCGCGCTGGCAGAACAAGGAGGATCGTCCCTGCGTTGCCCGTTATGAATACCTGCCGAGGAGGACTACCCCTTACGATCCTGAGACGGGAGAGAGTGATCCCAACATCACCTACGGCTACTGTGCACAGGCGGCTCAGGTGGAGGTAGACCCCGACACCGGCCACGTCAGGGTTGAGCGAATCATCTCGGTCAACGATGTGGGGCGCGCCATCAATCCCCAACAGGTTGAGGGGCAGATCGAGGGTGCAGTTTCCCAGTCGGTGGGTTGGGCCGTACAGGAGGAGTTTCTGCAGGAGGATGGTCGAGTTCTGACCGACCAGTTGAGCACCTACCTGATTCCCACCATTCTGGACGTGGCCGATGTGGAATCGGTTATCCTTGAATTCCCCGATCCCCAGGGCCCATTTGGCGCCCGGGGCATGGCCGAGATGCCATTCATACCGACCGCGCCTGCCATTGCTGCCGCCATTCACCGGGCTACGGGGATATGGTTTGACGAATTGCCACTAACGCCGGAGCGGGTGTGGCGCGGCCTGAGGGAGGGTTCTTCGAAATGATCGGCAAAACCCTGGTCATGAGTCGCGGTGCGGGGGACCTGGCGAGCGGTGTGGTATGGAGGCTGCACCGCTGTGGTTTTCCTGTGGTGATGACCGAGTTGCCGCAACCGCAGGTGGTTCGCCGGCGGGTGGCATTTGCCGAGGCCATCTTCGCAGGCCAGGCCACGATCGAAGGTGTCACCGCCCAGCGGGTGGGCGATCCCCTGGACGCTCTTGACTTGATCAATAGAGGAGTGATACCGGTCCTGGTTGACCCGGATGGGGAGAGCCGTCAAAGCTTGCAGCCATCGGTCGTGGTGGACGCGATCATGGCAAAGGTCAATACGGGAACTGGCCTGGATGATGCACCTCTGGTTGTGGCTCTGGGCCCAGGTTTTGAAGCAGGAGTGGATTGTCATGCCGTGATAGAGACCAACCGCGGCCATAATCTGGGTCGGGTCATCTGGCAGGGAAAAGCAGAGCCCGACACCAGGATACCCGGGGAGGTTGGCGGCTATCGGGGCGCGCGCGTGTTGCGGGCTCCCGCCGATGGCCACGTTGATCCACTGATTGTCATCGGTGATCGCGTGTCCGAGGGAAATCTGATTGCGCGGGTTGATGGCATGCCGGTCGTGGCGCCCTTTGACGGCGTGTTAAGAGGATTGGTCCATGAGAGCGTCCATGTGAGGGTGGGGATGAAAATCGGTGATCTGGACGCACGTGGCGAACCAGGTCATTGCCTGAGTATCTCCGACAAATCACTGGCGGTTGGCGGTGGCGTTCTGGAAGCGATTCTTGCGTGGCTGGCCCGCGCCACCGCGAAGATGGACAGCTAAGCGCTGATCGGCAGCCGCCATGAATCTCAGCAGCGCCATTCGACTCGAAGCATGGGCGGCGAAACCGGTGATCGCTCTAATCGGTGCTGGTGGCAAGTCAACTTTGCTGTTTCGCCTGGGCAATGAGTTGGCGCAGGCCGGCTACCAGACATTGCTTTCCACGACGACCAAGCTGGGCGCCCATCAGGTGGATGACGCTGCCTTCACACTGTTGGCCTCCGATCCACAACTGTTGGCCAGGGAACTGCCAACCTCGCTGCGCGGGTATCGCCAGGTGTTGGCCCTGAGTGGTGAAGCGCCAGGAGGCAAAGTGCTCGGCCTGCCCCCGGAGATCATCTGCCAGCTGCTGGGTTTGGCGGATGTCCAGGCGGTGGTGGTGGAGGCGGATGGCAGCCGCAGGCGTCCCATCAAGGCGCCGGCGGACCACGAACCGGTCGTGTCCGCTTGTACCAATCACATGCTGACGGTTGCAGGCATGGCAGGCATTGGCAAGCCGCTGTCCGCCGACTGGGTTCACCGGCCCGCTCTGGTTGCCTCCTTGACCGGACTCTCGATGGGGGAACCGTTGACACCGGAAGCTGTGGCAGCGCTATTGACTCATCCCCGTGGTGGCGCAAAGGGTGGCCCCGAGCAGGCGCGGAAATTCCTCTACCTGAATCTGACCTCAAGCGTCAACAAGCCCTGCGAGCGCGCCAATCAGTTGACCGCTGCACGGGAGATCGCCGATCTGGTCATTGCAACGCAGGTTAACGACAGTGGCGCAGTTGACGACATGGCGCTGTCCGGCCAGGGCCATCAGGCTGTGCTGATCGGCAATGCGCGAGGGGATGATCCAGTGATCGAGGTGTATGGCAGCGTTGTGGCGATTGTTCTGGCTGCCGGCGAGGGAGGTCGCATGGGTCCTAATCGTGTCAAACAGCTGCTGCCATGGGGCGCGGGCAATACCCTGGTTGGCCATGTGGCCGATACGGCTCTGGCAGCCCGGTTGATCCAACGCGTGGTCGTTGTGCTGGGTTATCAGGCTGGGGCCGTGGAAGAAAGCCTTGGCGAAAGGCCGGTGGCGAGGGCGGAGAATCCTGAATGGCAGAGAGGCCAGAGCAGCAGTGTAAGAGCAGGCCTGCAAACTGCCCTCGCCTCCATGCCCAACCTGTCAGGCGCCATTTTTCTGTTAGCCGATCAGCCTGACGTTTTGCCCAATACCATCGATCTCCTGGTGGAAGCCCATCGTCGGACCCTGGCGTCCATTGTGGTGCCTCGCTATCAGGGTGGAGCGCGGGGCAATCCAGTGCTTTTCGACCGGCGTGTCTTTCCCCAGTTGATGAGTCTGGCCGGCGATACAGGTGGCCGGGCTTTATTCGACGACTACGGCGACGCGGTGCAGAGCGTTCCGATCGAGCAAGCCGCGCCCCGGGGAATCGAGTCCTGGGAGGATTACCGCCGCCGCACCGGTGCCATTGATGGCGAGGGAAGACAGTGACGGCGGGCGCTGCCGGGACCGCAAGGTCTGCACGATGGTGGCAGATGGCTGGCGTGGCAGTGGCCTGGCTATTGGCCTTTTTCGCCCAATTCCTCTTTGATCGATTTGGCGATCTTCCGGCCTGGCTGGCCGGCGATGTTTCGATCATCTCGATCGGCGCCATGCTGCTGGTCGCTGCGGGGATTCTGTTCGCCGTCGCGGCCCCGCGGGCAGCGGCAAGGACCTGTTCCCGGGAGCTGACCGGCGTGGATGGCGAAATCGGCCCACACTGGCCGTCAACCCGGGTCTCCATGTGGCTATTCGGCGCGGGGATGCTGGCGTACCTGCTGGCAATAACTCTTGCCCTGTTTCAGGTGGAAACCGCCCTCGTGACATGGCTCTGGCTTGCCGCGCCGCTACTTTTGGGGGCAGGGCTCTGGCGGCGAGGAGATTTTGGACTGCTCTTGAGCCAACTGCGAGACCAGCATCGGATCATTCTTCTGTTAGTGCTGATCCTGGCAGTTGCCCTCTTTCTGCGCCTCTACCAGCTCGAAAGTGTGCCGCAGGATATCCATGGTGACATGGCATCCCATGGCTTTCAGGCCCGGGAAATCCTGAAGGGGACGACCGGCGGCATCATCGGTTTTGGTTGGGCTGGCATCCCATTATCGGGGTTTCTTCCAACTGCTTCGATGATGGCTTTGACCGGTGATCAGGGCTTGATCGGGCTGCGGCTCCCCTCGGTGATCGGCGGCCTTCTGAGCATCGTGGGTCTGTTCGTGTTATTACTGCAGGTGTCGACCCCACGGGTGGCGATCCTTGCCTCGGCATTGCTTGCTATTTCCTACGCCCACGTGCATTTCAGCCGCATCGCCGAGTATATGGATCCTGTTCCCCTGGCCGTCTGGATGTTTGCTTTTATGTTGCTCGGACTGCGCTTGGGGCGCCTGTTTGCTATGCTGCTGGCGGGGGTCTTGTTGGCCTTTTCCACCCTTGGTTACTTCGCCGGCAGAGCCACGCCGTTTTTGCTGCTGTTATTCCTGCTTTATCTCTTTCTGGTCGACCGCCAATGCCTGCGCGCCAATCGCCGTGGTCTGGTAGTGCTTGCGCTGGGATTCCTGGTTGGTCTCGGTCCGATGGCGTTCGAGTTTGCCCGCCATGCTGAACAAATCTGGTTCAGGGTAGGAGAGGTATTCCTGTTCAACCCCGAAGTCATAGACCACCTGGCAAACAAATATGGGCTAACGAGCGGGTGGTCCGTATTGTTGGAGCAGACACAACGAAGCCTGCTGATATTCAATGTTTACGGAGACAGCAGCACGCAGTTTGGTTTTCCCAGGCCACTCTTTGACTCGGTTAGCGCCCCACTGCTTGTACTTGGTCTGGCCTATGCCCTCGCCCATCTTCGGGATTGGGCGAACGGTCTGTTGGCTCTTGCGGTGCTCAGCCTGCTGTTGGTGGGTATTTTGACCAACAATGCTGCTTTTTGGCCCAGGCTGGTATCGATCTTGCTTCCGGCAGCGGCGCTGGCAGCATTGGCCATCGATCGAAGCTGGCAGTCTCTGGTGGATGCTACAGGCGATGAAACGAATCGGTTTCTGGTTTTGATAGCGACTGTCGGGTTGATCTACCTGGCGGTGGTCAATGTGCTGCTATACTATCCCTTTGCCCGCAGCAATGGCCGGCCCAGAGCAATCGTTGGGCGCACTGTGGCCAGTTTGCCGGCAGATGCCACGGTCTGTCTGGTCTCAGAGGATCCGGCAGACTCGTTTACCTGGATTCACAGCGTCGAGGAGAGGGAGATTGCCTATTTCATGGGATCGAGGCTGGGCATCGATATCGATGTCCCATCGAGGCCAATCGCGGACCACAGCCCGGTCGAATGCCAGCGCTCAGGTGCGGTCTGGATCGTGCCCTTGCGGCACGATGTGATCGTGAGGGATCTGCGCGAGGCGTTTCCCGGTGGTCGGGTGACGGCCCACGGACCGAAAAAGGGGGATGTGGTTTTCTACGCGTTTGAACTGCCGTGAGAGGAGGGGTGGGGGGACGCCGCCAGCACGCTAGCAAGCGGTGCGTGAGCTAGGCGTACCGTGAGGTAGGGACGCGGGGAGGGTTTGGACCACGAAGGCGCGAAGGTTCACGCGCCAGCAGGCGTACCGTGAGGTAAGACCGCGAAGCGCGAAGGGCACGAAGGACGCGGGGACGCGGGGAGGGTTTGGACCACGAAGGCGCGAAGGTTCACGCGCCAGCAGGCGTACCGTGAGGTAAGACCGCGAAGCGCGAAGGGCACGAAGGACGCGGGGACGCGGGGAGGGTTTGGACCACGAAGGCGCGAAGGTTCACGCGCCAGCAGGCGTACCGTGAGGTAAGACCGCGAAGCGCGAAGGGCACGAAGGACGCGGGGACGCGGGGAGGGGGAGACGCGGGGATGGGGAGACACGGGGACGCGGGGACCTTACCTAGCAGTCTGGCGCAGATAATTGGGCAGATGCGTAGGTCACGCTACCAGCGTGACATCTCTGGTAACCCACGACTGTCCGGCTACCAGCCGGACCTACATATCTTTGTGGTCATTTACGCCCGACTGTACTAGGCCGTGTTGACATTTCATTTTTCAGACGGATCCAGTGTGATTTCGTCTCAAGATGTCGAAAATTTGCACTAAATGGTCGACCAATGTTTCCAATTCAGCCGTTTCGGCTTCAATTTCGGCCATTTTGTTCGTCATTTGACGACTGTCCACCAA
>JAYELL010000067.1 GCA_034717495.1 Chloroflexota bacterium
GATGGAATTCGTCGGTGAGGCCGTTCCACACGGGCACGCCGGCATACTGGGCCAGGGTCTCGACCAGTTCCTGGCCAAAGCCCCGGTACTCGATGCCGTCGTAGGTGCGGCCCAGCACCCGGGCTGTATCTTTCATCGTCTCTTTCTTGCCGATGTGGGAACCGCTGGGCCCCAGGTAGGTGACGTTAGCGCCCTGGTCGTAGGCAGCCACCTCGAACGATGTGCGGGTGCGGGTCGATCCCTTCTCGAAGATCAGGGCGATGTTTTTGCCCGCCAGCCGCTGCTGTTCGTAGCCGCCGTATTTGGCAGCCTTGAGATCTGCCGACAGCTTGAGCAGGAACTTGATCTCCTTGGGCGTGAAGTCGAGCAGTTTGACGAAATTGCGGTTGCGAAGATTGAAAGCCATTTTTTACCTCCATTGAAAAAAATGTACGGTTCTGCAATTGTAGGAGCAGCGCCTTGTGCCTGCCCACATCGGGCGACCACAAGGGTACGCCCCTACCAGAAAATCATCCCTGGCATGAACACATCGGGCGACCACATTTGTGCCTGCCCACATCGGGCGACCACAAGGGTACGCCCCTACTAGAAAATCATCCCTGGCATGAACACACCGATACTCAGCACGATGGCGTACAGGATCAGCAGCATGATCAGCAGCGGCAGGACAAAGCGCAGCCACCTGTCATAGCGGATGCGGGCCAGGGCCAGACCACCCATGACCACAGCGAAGGTGGGGTTGATCAGGTTGAGCATACCGCTGGCCGACTGGTAGGCGGTCACCATCAGGCTGCGATCCACCCCGGCGATATCTGCCAGGGGTGCCATGATTGGCATCGTTACCGTGGCCAATCCCGAAGAGGAGGGGATCAGGAAACCCAGCGGCAGGTAGATCAGGTGGGTCACATTGATAAATGCCACCCCTCCCATGCTGCCCAGTGTCGCTTCAGCCCAGGAGAGGACAGTATCGACGATCAGGCCATTGCTCATGATCACACTGACGCCCCGGGCCACACCGATGATCAGTGCTACGCCCAGCATGTCCCGGGCGCCGTTGATGAATGTCTCGGAAATGCTCTTTTCGCCCAGGCGGCCTACGATGCCAATGAGAATGGCGAAGCCCAGGAAAAGGGCAGTGAACTCGCCGAACCACCAATTCAATTGCGGCAGCGGTATGCCCAGGTCGTTCCAGGGAATGACGCCGAAGATCATGATCAGGAAGGCCAGGAGGAAGAGAACCAGAACGGTGATTCTCATGCCGTTAAGCTCAGGCAATTCCCCTTCACCCGATCCCTTCAGGAAATGCTTCCTGTCAGCCTCCCTCTGGTCATAAACCAGCGACTTGGTGGGGTCCTTTTTCACCTTCTCGGCATATCTTGTGACGAAGATGATGCCAATGGCCGTGCCGGCCACAAGGATGAAAATCCTCGAAACCATGCCATCGGCGATGGAGATGCCGGCGAAGCCGGAAGCAACCCCGGTGGCGAAGGGATTGACGGTAGAGGCCAGCACGCCGATGCCCGCCCCCAGCATGATGACTGACACTCCTACCAGAGTATCATACCCCGCCGCGATCATGACGGCGATGATCAACCCATAAAAAGCCAGGGTCTCCTCGGCCATGCCGTAGCTGGTGCCGCCCAGGGCGAAGACGATCATCAGAATGGCGATCATGATTTTCTCACGCCCCTCGAACGCGGTCGTGATCTTGCCGATGCCGGCATCGATCGCGCCGGTTGCCATGGTAATCGCCAAAAATCCGCCGATGATCAGTACGAACAGGGCGACATCGATGGCGCCGTAAAGTTCGCCGAAATTGTAGACGCTGATGCTGCCATCCTCGCCCTGGATACCATACATGCCGTTGATGGGCGCCATCAACCCGTCACTTATGATCTTCTGCGGGTTCGATTCAACCTGATGATAGGTGCCTGGGATGGGTTCGCCATCGTCCGTGAGCTCATACTGCCCGGCGGGAATGAACCAGGTGGCGATGACCACGAGAACGATAAGGAGGAATAGAACGGTGTAAGCTGTTGGGAATTGAAACCCCTTCTTCTTCTCTTCAGCCATGAGTCATACTCCTTGATTAGTGCGTGCTGCAAGATTGTAGTGCTCAAACTGTAGAACATGGATCGGTAAAGCAGTAGACCGGGCTGCTTTGGTACGGATATTACGATGATGTCCCGGTTTCCTGATTCTACCCAGTGTTGCCAAGCTGGGCAAATGCCGCTATTTTGGGATGATCATTTTTCTGGAGTTGCCTGATACTCGACAGAGAGAACGGGGAAACGCAAGTTGTACAGTACATTGAGCGCACCAAGAAGCGCCGCCTGGTCAACAAGCTCACCGGTCAGGATTGTCACTGCCTGACTATTCTCTCTGATGTCAATCTCGATGTCCATACCTTGAAGATAGTCGCTCCAGTTATCAGAGACAACTCCTTGCACGCGGATGCAATAGGTTCCAGATCTGTGGAACAAAGACCTTTCTTCGGGTGGGTTCAGATGTTGTTCTCTTTCCGGAAACATGCCAGGCGCGACCTCCATTTACAGCAAGTATCGAAACCTGGACTTTGGCCAAAATTGCATTATTGTCAAGTAAATGCGTAAAAACAACCCATTTTCGAGTTGAGTCATAGAATCGGCGTACTAAATAGCGGAGTTATCTTAGCTTGAACTACTAGATGTCGTAGGGTCAAAAAATGGCCAAAGTCGAGGAAACAACAGTGCAAATTGACGAGCAATGCTCAACACCAGCATCGAATCGTGAGTATGATCAAATTGTACCCTTTCAGGCACGGCTCAGCATCACACTTCAGGTGTAATATGAGTGTAGTTTTTCCCCACAAAGGACGCGTCTAGAATCAATCGGGTGACAGAACTTGCAGAAGCATGGCTTTTTCGATGGCGTCTGCCCGATTATTGACGCCAAGTTTCCCATAAAT
>JAYELL010000068.1:0-7495 GCA_034717495.1 Chloroflexota bacterium
GGGGGGGGGGGCGCCCGGGGGGGCGCCCCGACGAGTGAACGCCCTTATCTCGGTTCCGGCACGATCTCTATGGAACCATCGATGATCCCCTTTTCAGCGGCCTTGGCCGCTTCGACCGCCCCGGTGGGCAAGCCATCGGCATAGATCATGGTTTGGCCGCTGTTCTCCAGCGTGAGCTGCAAGACCCTGCCGCCGTAGTCGCCAGACTGATTGGAGGTGATCATCTCCAACAGCGTTGGTTTCCAGTCGTAAAGAACTGTTGCCACAACGATCTCAGGTGCCACCGGGCTCTGATCCGCCTGGATGCCGATCCAGGGAATGCCCTTTTCCTTGGCAACACCAATCGCGCCGACCACCTGCTGCGAGGAGCCTGTTAACACATCTGCTCCCGCCTGGACGTGTGTATTGGCCGCTTCAGCCGCCAGCGCCGTGTCGCCGAAAGAACCTGTGAAGGAGACATTGACCCTGATATCGGGGTTAGCGTCGCGCACGCCGGCCACGAAACCATCGACGTGAAGCTTGGCATCGCCGGCGTCAACCGGGCCAACCAGGCCAATGACGCCTGCCTCGGTAAGTTCCGCTGCCAAAACACCGGTGACATAGCCACCTTGCTCGGCCCGGGGTTCATACGCGAAGACGTTGGTCACTCCCTCCTCTTCGCCGGTGTTGGTTGTGGTGCCCCAGGCAAAGCTGGTTTCGGGGAAATCAGGTGCAATCTCGAACAACGATGTGCCGTACTGGGCGCCATGGGCCAGGATCAGATTATAGCCGCTGTCGGCGTAATCCCGAATGGCAGCGGCCGCGTCGGTCACGTTGAACATGTTTTCGGTATAGACAATCTCGAAGACATCCTCGCCATAGGAGTTCTGTAGTTCCTTCAACGAGTCGTACATGGACTGGCTCCACGCCAGATCGGTGGTGGTGCTGGGCATGACCAGTGCGATGCGCACCGGCTTGATCCCGGGCATGCCTTCAGGCGCCACCATGGCCTCCTCTGCCGGCTCTTCAGCCGCTGCTTGCGTTGGAGCGGCCTCTTCGCCAGCCGGCGCCGGCTGGGCGGGTGCTGATGGTGCAGCGGCACAGGCGGACAACGCCAGCGCCAGGATAAGCAGTGTGGCCAGCAGCCATTTCGTGTGTTTCATCTTTCTTTGCTCCTTTCAGGTGCATTGGGTTGAAATGAACGATCTCAGAGTTCCAGACCAGGTGGGCCCTGGACATTGACTCCACTCACAAGATTTTTGCTGCGCGTGGCGCGTGATGGCGAACTGCAGCCCGTGGGGGCCGTTCGCATCAGTTCTCACCTCGCTCGAATGGCTTGGTCAGTGCGGCCGGCTGCAGAGAGCGTCGGAAGGGCAACGCCAGTGCAACAATGGTCAGTACATAAGGCAGCATGACCGCGATGTTCGACGGTATGGGCAGGCCAAGGACCTGTGCCCACAGCTGCAGCGCATTCACGCCGCTGAACAGCAGCGCGCCCACCAGAACGCCCAGGGGCCGCCAACTGCCGAAGTAGACCAACGCCACGGCAATGAAGCCGATACCATTGGTCATATTCTCCTGGAAAATACCCAGCAGGGAAAGGGAAAGAGATGCACCGGCGATTCCCGCCAGAGCCCCTCCCAGGGTAACGGAGGCATAACGAACCGCGTTCACATTCACGCCGAGCGAGTCGGCTGCTTCCGGGTTCTGGCCCGCAGACCGGATCTTCAAGCCCCAGGTAGTCTTGTTGAGGATCCAGGCCGAGATTGGCACCAGCAGATAAGCGCCGTAGGTCATGATGCTATGGCCGAAGAAGATGTCGCCGATGATCGGAATGTCGGCCATGCAGAAGCTCTCGCTGAGGCAAACCTGCAGTTCCGGAAAGCTGTTGATGCCTTCGACTGTGCCCAACATCGTCTTGAAAAGCAGGCTGGACATGCCCAATCCGAACATGAAAAGGCCGATCCCGCTGATCCCCTGCTGCGCCTGGAAGGTAATACTGACCACCGACATGATCAGTCCCATGACAATGCCAATCGCCGCTGCCGCCAGCACGCCCAATAGCAGGTTGCCGGTCTGGAAAACGGTGAAAAACCCAAAGAAGGCGCCCATGAGCATAATGCCTTCCACACCCAGGTTCAGAACCCCCGAGCGTTGGGCGAAGGTTTCGCCGAGAGCAGCATACAGGTAGGGCGTGGCCAGGCGAATACCGGAGTGAATGACACCCAAAAAAACCGCCATGACCGTGAGTTCGTGAGTCATGCGCTTGCCTCCTGTGCAGCCGGCACCGCGGGAGCCCCTGCGGCATCAGTGTCGCTAGGACCAATATCCATCGATACACGCTTGTTATGATACTTGCGCACGAAGTAGGGCGTGCAGACCACGAAGAGCACCACCAGGCCCAGAAGCGCGGTTGTCAACACCTGAGGAATCTGCATGGCCCGTTGCATCTTGTCGCCACCCACCAAGAGCCCGCCGAACAAAACCGATGAGGGGATAATGCCCAGTGGGTGCAGTTTGCCAAAGAGCGCCGCTACGATTCCGGTGAAGCCGTAGCCGGCGGAGACAGCTGTGGGTTCAAACATGCGATGATGCAAACCCAGGATCTCCACCGCCCCGGCCAGGCCGGCGAATGCGCCGCTCAAGGTCATCGAAAGCACCATGTTTCGTTTGATGTTCATCCCTGCATAGCGAGAGGCATGGGGGTTCAGGCCGACGGCTCGGATACGGAAACCGATCGTGGTTCGCCAAAGAAAGATGTACACCAGAACAGCCATGATCACGGCAAAGATGAAACCGCTGTGGAGGCGGGTGGGTTCTGCAAAAATGCCATAGATATCGGCCATAGCACCCTGCAAGCCCAGATCAGAGGCCCGCTCCCTAATACCCAGCGCGTTGGCAATATCGGTGAAGCGGGGAATGTCCACCGATCTCGGTAAACGGGCGGAGTGAGGGATGTTGGTGCCGGCTGCCAGCTCCGCCGGGTCGATCATAGGCCCGCGCAATAAGAAGTAACCGATCTGGATGGCGATCTGGTTCATCATGATGGTGCTGAGGATCTCGTTCACCCCCAGCTGCGCTTTCAGATAGCCGGGAATGGCGCCCCAAATACCTCCCATGAACGCGCCTGCCAGCAATCCAATGATGATCACCAGAACACCGGGCAGCAGGTCGCCCAACTGAATGCCCACGAAAGTCGTCAGCAGTGCGCCGACGATGAGCTGGCCCTCGGCGCCAATATTGATCATGCCTCCGCGAAAGGCAATCGCGATGCCCAGCGCCACCAACATCAGGGGGACCGATTTGACCAGGGTATCGGCCCAGCCACTCTTGCTGCCGAAGGCACCGACGATCATGGCCCGATAGGCTTCGATGGGGTTGACTCCCTGCAGCAGCAAGATAACGGCTCCAAAGAGAAAAGCTGCCAGAACCGCAAGAAACATGAGCAGAATCTCGAAGGTTCGGTCGGAGATATAACGGTAGAACATGTTTCGCATGGCTCGCCTCAATCCTACGGAATTCGAGCGTTTTTACGCCCAAGCGGCCTCAAGAACAACGTCAATACAGTTATTTCGGGCAAATCCCCTGCCGCAATTGGCGGTTTTCAACATGGGGTCTCGCCGGGAAAGAGAAAAAACAGGCCACTGGCCGCGCTGAGGTCAGCGACGCTTCTTGCGACGCATGGGCAGCCTGGTTCGCCGGACACCGTCGTATTGGGTGAAGGCATTGGCCACAGCGCCCGCTGTAGGCACCAGGCCAATCTCGCCCACACCCTTGGCACCGTAGGGACCATGGCGGTCGGGCACTTCGATGCCGATGACCTCGACCTCAGGCATCTCCCTGGCCCGCAGAATGCCGCACTGGCGCAGGCGACTGCTTTTCAGAAAGCCACCCTCCATGGGCAAATCCTCGCTGACCGCGTAGCCCAGGCCCATGTGCACCGCGCCCTCGATCTGGCCCTCGAAGAGCATCGGGTTGAAAATTCTGCCGGCGTCGTGGGCCGCAACCACCTTGGCCACGAAACCGTCGTCGTCCAGGATCACGAGTTGGGTGGCGTAGCTGTAGGAGTAGTGGGTGACGATCTTGTCCGCCTTGGCGCCCGGTTTTGTGGTCCAGTCCACAATCCAGCGCCCATCATAGTGGCGGCCCACCAGCTCATCCAGGTCGTGGGTCTCCAGGTCCCTGGCCAACTTCTGGCCGGCGTCGATCAGCGCGTTGCCCAGCAGTGACGTGGCGCGGGAGGCAGTGGTCATGCCGGCAGTTTGCTTGGCTGCGGTGTCAATGCGTACCTCGATTATCCGGGGATCGATGCCCGTCTCGTTGCAGACCACCTGGGTTGCGATGGTATTTACCCCCTGCCCCATCTCTGTCCAACCGTGATCGACCAACACCCTGTCTGGCGCGAGCACCGTGATGCGTGCAGTAGATACGTCGGCCACAGCATTTCCCACACCGGTGTTTTTGATGCCACAGGCCAGGCCCGCGTATTTGGCGGCGTAAAACTGTTCCTTCACAGCCTCCAACGTGTCGCGCACGCCAGCGCTGCTCTCGATGACCTGGCCTGTCGAAGTCATGCACCCCTCGGTGATGGCATTGTCCCAGCGGAACTGCCAGCGGTCGAAGCCCCCTTGCTGGCACAGATCGTCCAGGCAACTCTCCAGGGCAAAGGCTGCCTGGTTGACGCCAAAGCCGCGCATGGCGCCGCAAGGGATGTTGTTGGTGTAAACGGCCACGGCCTCGATGTCGGCCACGGGGATGTGATAGGCGCCGGTGGCGTGTCCCGCGGCCCGCTCCAGTACCTTCATTCCCACCGAGGCATAGGCGCCGGTATCGCCCACAAAACGGGCCTTGATGAAGGTCAACATACCGTCGGCATCGCAGCCCACAGCATAGTCCATCCAAACAGGGTGGCGCTTGGGGTGCATGCGGATCGACTCGTCGCGGGTCAGCTTGACCTTGACCGGGCTGCCCGTGAGCTGGGCCATCAGCGCAGCATGGCCCTGGGTCGAGAGGTCCTCCTTGCCGCCGAATCCGCCGCCGTTTGGCACCATGATGACACGGACTTCTTCTTCAGGAAGGCCCAGGAGTTGGGCAATTTGCCGGCGATCGTCGTAGACACCCTGCCCCTGGGACATAACCACCAGTCCCTCTTCGTCTGGGTAGGCAATAGAAGCTTCGGGCTCCATGTAACCATGCTCGATACGCTGAGTCTCGTAGATGCCAGATGAAACATGGGCGGCTTCCCCCATGGCCTTTTCCAGATCACCGCGGGTGAAGGCGGTGCGATGCAGCACGTTGCCCCCCTCGTGGATGGCCGGAGCGCCCGCTTTCGACGCTTCGTGCATGTCGGTAACCGGCTCCAGCACCTCGTACTCGACCTGAATAAGCGCCACAGCCTGGCGGGCAATTGCCTCAGTCCCGGCCACGACGCCTGCCAGCACGTCGCCGATATAGCGAGTGGTTTCGCCAGCGGCGATCATCAGCGGCCAGTCCTGGCGAATCAGGCCGGTGACCCGATCGCCTGCCACATCGGAGGCAGTGACAATACGAAGGACGCCCGGCAGCCGCCGGGCGTCCTCGGTATTGATTGCCAGCACCCTTGCCCGGGGATGATCACTGAACTTGAGCGCGCCGTGAACCATGCCATCGATTCGGATGTCGTCCACGTATCGGTGCCGGCCCAGCACCAGATCCTCCGCCCTGTACTTGGCCTGGCGGGTGCCAATCCTGCCGTTGCCGCCGGGCGGGGGAACCCTCTCCTCATTGCGAATCGCTTCAGCGGCCAAGATCACGGCATCCACGATCTTTTTATAGCCGGTGCAGCGGCAAATGTGTGGGGTCAGCGCCTTTTCAACATCGGCGCGGCTGGGGTCGCTGTTTCGAACGATGAGCGCATTGGACTGCATCACAATACCAGGGATGCAGAAGCCACACTGCACGCCGCCCTGGGAAACAAAGGCGTTGGCAAAAACACTCTGCCTGTACTCACCCAACCCCTCGGTGGTAATCACCTGTCCCCCATCTACCTTCTTCATCTTGATGACACAGGAAAGCACCGCCTTGCCGTTGAGCTCGACCGCGCAACATCCGCAGGCTGCCTGCGGGGAACAGCCATCTTTGGGAGAAACGATACCCTCCACCTCCCGAAGGTAAGTCAGCAATGGCAACTCTGGATCGCCGTCAAATTGCCTGTGCTGGCCGTTGAGCTCAAACTGCATACAGGACCTCCTTGGGGCGGTGAGGGTATCAGTCGATGGAGATATTTACTGTTGAGGAAATTGTCGTCGCGATGGACGGCGCGAATTGTGTCCCGGATTGCGTGCCACTTGATACATTCCACACATCAGGAGTCGCGTCTCATATTAGCGCGACCGGCCTGTCACCCATCTATTCCCGTGATACGAATGCCGGCATTTTTGATCTTGTGGCGTATGTTAATGCCAATGAGCAGAGCTGTCAAGCCCTCTGCGACGCTGGCATTGGCAAGACCGCCGGCGTTTACACCTCTCATGCCTGCATCCTCACAGAGCCCGATCACCATGGCCTTGTCTTGTTTGTTCCCACCACAAACCAACACATCGCAATCGATCTCATGATCGAGATCGACCAGATGATGGGCCGAGATATTCTGAAACGCGGCCACTAACCGTACTTGCTCACCCAACTGTTGTTTGGCTTCCTGCGCGGCCGACAGGCCACTGGGAGGACGCCAGACCCGCGCCACCGGCTGACCGAGGGGCACGACCACCGTCACCAGCAACTTGCCATGCAATGCGTCCTTCAGGCCGTCCAGAGTGCGTTCCTGGGCGCCGTAGGGAACGGCCAGCACAACCACATCAGCCTGTTCAGCCGCCGTGAGATTATCGCTGCCACTGATGGCTGCCTCCGGCAAGAGCACCTGCAGCTCGCCGGCAACCCGTTCACCTTTTTCAGCCTGGCGGGAACCGATGATCACCTGGTGTCCCCGGGCTGCCCAACGCAATCCAAGTCCACTGCCCTCCGGTCCCGTGCCGCCAAGTATTGCGATTTTCATGGTCTTCTCCCTACTTCTTTACTTCCTGCTTGCCTACTCCTTACTTGTCTACTGTCCTGAAAATAGCACTCGGTAAGGGGCCGACCGTGCCAACCTGCATTTTCATCGTTGCTGGTGTACCAACGATCCTGTTTCCTTGTCTACTTGTCTACTTGTCTACTTGTTTCCTTGTCTACTTGTTTCCTTGTCTACTTGTCTACTTGTCTACTTGTCTACTTGTCTACTTGTTTCCTTGTCTACTTGTTTCCTTGTCTACTTGTTTCCTTGTCTACTTGTTTCCTTGTCTACTTGTTTCCTTGTCTACTTGTTTCCTTGTCTACTTGTTTCCTTGTCTACTTGTTTCCTTGTCTACTTGCTTCCTTGTCTACTTGTTTCCTTGTCTACTTGTTTCCTTGTCTACTTGTTTCCTTGTCTACTTGTTTCCTTGTCTACTTGTTTCCTTGTCTACTTGTTTCCTTGTCTACTTGTTTCCTTGTCTACTTG
>JAYELL010000068.1:7595-74053 GCA_034717495.1 Chloroflexota bacterium
TTCCTTGTCTACTTGTTTCCTTGTCTACTTGTTTCCTTGTCTACTTGTTTCCTTGTCTACTTGTTTCCTTGTCTACTTGTTTCCTTGTCTACTTGTTTCCTTGTCTACTTGTTTCCTTGTCTACTTGTTTCCTTGTCTACTTGCTTCCTTGTCTACTTGTTTCCTTGTCTACTTGTTTCCTTGTCTACTTGTTTCCTTGTTTCCTTGTCTACTTGTTTCCTTGTCTACTTGTTTCCTTGTCTACTTGTCTACTTGTTTCCTTGTCTACTTGTTTCCTTGTCTACTTGTCTACTTGCTTCCTTGTCTACTTCCCCACTCCCCTACTGATTCCCATTCAACAACCCCGTGCGTGCATTGAACGCCTCGATCAGCTCATCGATCTGGTCCACAGAGCCAGGGATGCTGGTCCAGTAATCGTCGTCGTACCACTGAGCCTGAATCTCCTCGTAGGTTTTGCCCTGTTGCTCAACCCAGGTGAAGTACTTGAGATTGTGGATGCGCCTGCGGTCTACGTAGGACAGTTCCTGGAGATGATCGACCTCCGCACCCAGCACGTAGCGATGCCAGCGAGCCGCTGCATCCAGTTCGGAGAACTGGCCCTCGCTCTCCCGATACTCGTCGATACGGCTTTCATACATCTCCATGGAGTCGGTAGCGACGGTCAGGATCACGTCGTTCGGCCCCATCTCGTAGTACTTGGCCATCTTGATTGCAGCCTGCATGTTGGCAATGCTGGAGATGCCCAAGAGGGGCAGTTGTTCGACAACATCGGCCGGCACACCCTGGTCCACCAGGTACTCCTGTCCCGTTGGCTCATTGAACAGACGCATAATGCCGATGCTGGCGGCGTCATCGATGCCTACAACCATATCGGTGTTTTTGACATTGTGGATCCAGGGCACGTGCTTATCACCAATGCCCTCGATGCGATGCGCACCAAAGCCGTTGTAAAGCAAGGTGGGGCACTGAAGGGCTTCGCTGGCAGCGACCTTGCTGGTGGGGAACTGGGCCTTCATGTAGTCGCCACAGGCCAGTGTGCCGCCGGAGCCGGTGTTCAGAGCAACACCCCGGTAGCGGTCGTCGGGTCCCAGTTGCTGCTCAAGCACCTCGACCATGGCCGGTCCGGTGATCTCATAGTGCCACAGGTAATTCCCGAACTCGTCGAACTGGTTGAAAATGACCACATCTTCGCCCGACTGGCGCAGCTCCCAGCACTTGTCGAAGATCTCTTTGACGTTGCTCTCCGAACCCGGCGTTTTGATGGTCTCACCAGCCACGCTGGCCAGCCAGTCGAAGCGCTCCTGGCTCATCTCTTCGGGCAGGATGGCGATCGATTCACAGGCCAGCAGGTTCGAGTCATAGGCCCCGCCCCGACAATAGTTGCCGGTGGAGGGCCAGACAGCCTTCTGGCTCGTCGGATCGAACTGTCCCGTCACCAGGCGGGGCACCAGACAGCCAAAGGCAGCACCGACTTTGTGGGCACCGGTTGGGAACCATTTGCCGATCAGCGCGATGATGCGGGCGTCGACGCCGGTCAGTTCCGGGGGAAACTCCAGAAAGTTGACGCCGCCAAAGCCGCCGCCGCTGGGCTCGGGCTCATTGTGCCAGGTGATGCGAAAGAGGTTAAGCGGATTCAGGTCCCACAGTCCAACATCGGACAGCTGCTTCTGAATAGTCGCCGGCACAGATTGCGGGTTACGCATCTGCTTGAAAGTGGGGATGATGATGTTGCGCTCGCGGGCGCGCTCAACCGCTCTCGCCAGGGCTTCTTCGTTACGTGTTGCTAGATCAATCATGGTATTTGTCCGTTCATAGCTTAGGTGACTTTCAGAAGACCGCAGACGGCGGTCAACGACACGGCGACTCGGCGGTCGGCGGTCCGTGGTCCGCGGTCACAAGTACCGCCTTTACTGCGTCCATGGTAGCCTCAACGCGATGCGGCTCTGTACCGACCATTTCCACCGACTTCATAGCGCTCTTGATATCCTTCAGCCCATTTCCTGTATTGACGACAACAATGCGGTCATTGGGTTGGACCATATCCTGGCCAACAGCCTTGACCAAACCCGCGTACGCTGCAGCTCCGGCCGGCTCGGCGAAGACGCCAACGCCCCGTGCCAGGGTGGGAATGGCAGTCAGGATCTCATCGTCGCTTACAGTGATGTAGGCGCCACCGGTCTCGCACACAGCGGCCATGGCCTTGATGCGGTCGCGGGGCAAGCCGGCGCTGATGCTGTCGGCCACGGTGTGGGCGTCGATGGGCGGTTTGGTCAGCACATCTTCGTCGTTTTCCCACGCTTCAGCCAGGTAGTTGCTGCCGGCAGCCTGCACCCCGTAGATCCTGGGCATATGCGAGATCCAACCAAGGGCCAGTAGATCCTTCAGGCCTTTGTGAACGCCTCCGATGATACAGCCGTCGCCTACGCTGACGAAGATTGCATCAGGCGCTTCCCAGTGTAGCGGCGAGGCATTGCCCGACGCATCTTCCATCGTTAACTGCTCGCAGATTTCGTAGCTGACCGTCTTTTTTCCTTCGGTCATATACGGGTTGAAAGCAGTATTTCTGTTGTACCATCCGTAGGCATCGGCGGCCTGCAAACAGAGCTCGAAGGCATCGTCATAGGTGCCATCGACCAGCATAACCGTGGAGCCGAAGGCCAGCAATTGGGCGATCTTGGCCGGCGGTGCACTCTCAGGCACAAAGATGACGTTCGCCTGCGCGACACTGGCGCAAAGACCACTGAGCGCAGCAGCCGCGTTGCCTGTGCTGGCCGTAGTGATGATCTCGGCGCCCTTTTCCTGCGCCTTGACGACAGCGACCGCGCTGGCCCGGTCCTTGAACGAGGCTGTGGGCTGGCGACCATCGTCCTTGATCCAGAGGTGCCGCAAGCCCAGCGAGTCGGCCAGCCGGGGAGCAGTATACAGGGGAGTCCAGCCAACCGCCAGGGGTGGCACCGGCGCATCTGGCTGAACCGGCAGCAGTGGCTTGTACCGCCAGATGGTGGTATCAGGATTCTGGCCCAGGGTTTCAGGGCCAATGCGTGTCGCGATCAGGCCATAATCGTAACAGACGTCGACGATACCCTCGTTTCCGTGATCGGGACAAACGTAGTCGACCTCATCTGGCGCGTATTGTTTTGCGCAGATGAGGCATTGCAGGTGTTTGATGTGGTCCATATTCGGTGGTCCGTGGTCGGCCGTCAGCGGGTCAGCCACTGTTCACTCCAGGGTAATAACCGTCCCCGTCTCGCCGGCCAGGGCGCGGGCGATGTTCGATGGATCGGTAACGATGGCCTTCTGACCGCCATTCTCCAGGTAGTGAATGATGGCCTCGACCTTGGGCTTCATACTGCCGGGGGCAAAATGCCCTTCCGCCAGGTACTGTTTAACCTCCGCCACCGTCATGTGGTCAAGCCACTGCTCATCGGGTGTATTGAAGTTAATAGCCACCTTTTCCACACCGGTTGAGATCACGAACAGCTCCGCTCCGGCCTCGATGGCCAGCAGCGCGCTGGCATGGTCCTTGTCGATGACCGAGGGGGGGGCGGCTCTTAACTCACCCTTGGAATTGGAAACCACCGGGATTCCACCACCACCGACAGCGATCACGATCCAGCCGATGTCCGCCATCTGTTTTATGGCATCGACCTCGATGATCTCCAATGGTTTCGGACTGGCAATCACGCGGCGATAACCGCGGCCGGCATCCTCGACCACCTGCCAGCCCATATCCTCAAACCCGGCGGCCTCCTCCTGGGTCATGAAACCGCCAATGGGCTTGCTGGCATTCTGAAAGGCAGGATCATCGGCATCCACCAGCACCTGGGTAACGATTGTGATTGCCCGGCGGTAGAGGCCGCGACGATGGAACTCGTTGTCCAGGGCCTGTTGGATCATGTACCCGATGGAGCCCTGAGTGTCGGCGCCAATAATATCCAATGTCACCGGGTGCACTTCCGGCAGCGCCAGCTCGACCCGACGAAGGATGAAGCCTACCTGAGGGCCGTTGCCGTGCGTAACGATTGTATTCCAGCCATGTTCGGCCAGCTCGGCGATATGGCTGCAGGTCTCGCGAACCGCGTCCCACTGATGTTCCATCTGGGGATGGGTCTTATCGGGGATCAGTGAGTTGCCGCCGACAGCGACGACCGCTGTTGGAGATTTCTTTATCATTGCAGTGCTTCCTTTGAGTGCTTGTTAAGAGTAGACAGGTACACAAGTAGACAAGTAAACAAGGGCTTCAGGAGGTTATCTCGTCCTCTGACAGGGATTCGGCGAGGATGGCATGGTCATTGACCTGTCGATTTCCGTATTCCGATCGTCCTCGCTGCTGTCTGCGAACGTAACGGATGTAGCCGTTGAGGGTTTGCTCAGCCTCGCGGCCCAGGACGTTCAACTCCTGAAATCGGGACTCGGTGATATATTGCAGGTCATGCGCAGTGATGATGTGGTTGATGGTCTCGCAAATCGACCCGCGTGCAACGTAGTAGAAGCGCAGACAATCGAGGTAATGATAGCGGCCATAACCTTCACTGATATTCGCCATGCTACTCTTTGACGATCTGCGAACCTGTGACGCCAGGTCATAGCGCTCAATCTGGGGCAGTGTCCTGGCCATCTTATGGCACTCGATCATCAACCGCCGCGCCAATTGCCAACACTTCAAATCCTCAAAGCCTCTTCCAACTCGCTGGCCACCCACGGACTGCTTCTTCACCGATCACCTGCCATGCCTTCCTGTTCCCTTCTTCCCTTGTGTACTTGTTTCCTTCTTCCCTTGTTTCCTTGTTTCCCTGTTTCCCTTGTTTCCCTGTTTCCCTGTGTACTTGTGTACTTGTTTCCTTCTTCCCTTCTTCCCTTCTTCCCTTCTTCCCTTGCCCACTTCAATTCATCGTCAGCGCCATGACCGCCTTTTGGGCGTGCAAACGATTCTCTGCCTCGTCGAAGACCACACTATGTGGCCCGTCCATGACAGAACTAGTGACTTCGACATCCCGATCGGCCGGCAGAGGGTGCATGTAGATAACATCATCCTTGCCCAGCGCCATTTTGGCGTCGTCGGCAATCCAGTCCTTGTACCGATCCTGAATGCGCTTGCCCTCGTCCGGATCATGGGTCGTCAGGAGAGGGCCCCACGATTTGGCATAGATGATATCGGCATCTTTACAGGCCTCATCCATGTCATGAACAACCTCGAAACCGGTCTGGAATCTGCGGGCCTGGTCCCGGGCCTGGTCCATGATATCGGGCATGAGCTGAAACTCCGGCGGATGGGCCAGTACGACGTCGAGGCCGAAGCGGGGCATCTGCAGAATCAATGACTGGGGCACCGAGATCGGCTTGAGATAAGACGAGGCGTAAGCCCACGAGACAACCATCTTTTTGCCCCGCAGATCGCGGCCCTTCTTCTCGATGATGGTCATCAGATCCGCCAGGCACTGATGGGGATGGTAGATCTCGCACTGCATGTTGAGAACAGGTACCCGCGAGGCCTCTGCCACCAGGTTGAGATAGCGATTGCCGACTCCCCAGTCGACATGGCGGATCGCAATGCCGTCGAAGTAGCGACCGAAGATCTCGCCCATCTCCCGCTCCGTATCGCCGTGGGAGATCTGGGTCGTGCGGCTTTCAATGAAAGCCGCGTGGCCGCCCAACTGCGCCATGCCAGCTTCAAAACTACCGCGGGTCCGGGTGCTGGAGAAGAAGAAAAGCATCGCCAGGACCTTGTCCCGAAGAAGGGCATGAGGTTGCCCCAGGGCGCGCTTGCGCTTCAGGTCCCATGCCACGTCCAGAATCGTTTCGACCTCTTCCTTGCTGAAGTCCAGGTCGCCAATGAAATCTCGCCCGCGCAATCCAGTTTGCATTGTGAATTCTCCTGTGAGCGTAACGAACTAAATCTTTACCCTTGTTTACTTTCTACTTGTTTCCGTGTCTACTTCCTCATTATTCCATCGCGCCCAGTACGAGGGCAATCAGGGCCATACGCATAACCACGCCGTAGAAGGCTTCCTGCCAGTAACGGGACCAGCGGGTGCCGTCGACGTCGGGCGGGATCTCGTCCATGCGCGGCAGGGAATGCAGCAGGATTGCATCTGACTTGGCCTTGGTCTCCAAAAGCTCGCGGGTGATCTTGTAGTTGGCAGGGGTGAGTCCCACGTCACCGGAGCGTTCGTCGCGTGACTTGGTGTAATCGGGCTGCACCACCGGCTCAACCAGAATCACGTCTGCCTCCCCGATCACGTCGGCCACATGGTCAGCTTCCTTGAAATCGAGGCTGCGCTGTTTCCAGGCTTCCTTGTACTCCTCGGGCAGAGCCATGTTGGGCGGTGAAACAAAGGTGATCGGGCAATCGAATTGGGTCAGAGCATCGCCCAGCGAGTGCATCGTGCGCATGCGCATATCACCAACGGCAACCCAGCGCAGCCCGTCGATGCGACCCTTTTCCCGAACCACCGTCAACAGGTCGGTCAGAATCTGCGTCGGGTGCTGGCCCCAGCCATCGCCACCATTGATGATGGGAATGGATGCCCACTTGGCAGCCTCCTGGGGCGCGCCCTGCTGAAAATGGCGCATAACAATCACGTCGCCGTAGTATTCGAGCATCTTTACGGTGTCCTTGATGGACTCCTGGTAGAAGTCGCCCGCTCTTGTCATTTTGGCGTCAGAGAAACCGGTCACATGACCGCCAAGGCGGTGCATCGCTGCCTCGTGCGCAAGACGAGTACGAGTGGACGGCTGGTAGAAGGCGGTAACCAGGGTCTTGTGGGCCAGCATATCGCTGTTGCGGCGGCTGCGAGCAATCGGCTCTAACTGTCGAGCCACATCAAACACCTGCTCAAATTCGTTGCGCTCGAAATCTGCCAGCGACAGGATGTCGCGTCCGGCGAAACTTTTCATGGGGATACTCCTTGAGATGTGGGGTAAAGCATTGGGTTTTTGTGCAAATTGAAATTATTCCCACGCCTGCACCAGGCGCAGGGGAATTAATCTGTCTTGAAAGTGGCCCAGTGAATGGAAAACTGGTTGGCCGGTCTTGTCGAAAAACACCTGGGCCAAACGAAGTACGGGGGTCGTCCTATCGATATCCAGGATGGTTGAAACCTTCTCATCTGGCATGGTGGCTTCGATATCGAAAATGGTATAGGAAATCTCCCGGGTAAGGTAGTTAGGAACAAAATCGCCGAGCGGCAATTCAGCATTGCACTGCTCGGCAGGTTCTCTCAGTAAGGTTAACGGCACAGCGCTGCGTGCGAGAATAACCGGGTTACCATCCGCACAGAACTCGCGCTCCAGGGAAAGGACCTCTTCGCCCGCTGCCAGGCGCAAGGCCTCGGCTTCCCGGGCAGAAGCTGGCCTCACCGACTGATCAAGGACCTGGATCGACGCCTGGTAGCCACTATTGCTAATCAGGCGCAGGAAGTCCCAGAATCCCCCGAGGCGAGTTGGAATGTCGTCGATGTGGGCATTGACGTAGGTGCCATCCCCCTGTTTGCGGATCACCAGGCCATCCCCCGCCAGGCGCCCCAGGGCGCTGCGAACAGTAGCCCGACTGACTCCCAGTTCCGAAGCAAGTTCGCTTTCCGAGGGAAGCCGGCTCCCGGACGCATACTGCTCGCTCATGATGCGCTCCGAAAGAATGCTGTTTACCTGGCTGACAATCGACTTGCGACGTTCAATGCGCATGGCAGGCCTGGGAATGGATAGCGGATACTCGAACCAAGGGTTAAGGTAGGACGGCAATCGTCTGACCTTTCATAGTTTAGCACAGATTTTCACGATTGTCAATCCCAAAATAAGCGGCCGTTCCTCTGAATTTCTATGAATTCGATCATAAGAATTGACACACGGCGGATGGATATGCTAGAATACCCGGCAACGGCCTTTTTGGGGCTTTTGTATCATTAAGTATTCGTTGAGGTCAGATCGTGCAACCTACCCGCTATCGCATCCTGGAGATAATCAAAGAAAACGGCGATGTTACCGTTGCCGAGCTTGCCCGCCAATTGGGCATGGCGCCAGTATCAGTGCGCCACCACCTGGACGTCCTGCAGGGGGAAAATCTGATCTGGACGCCCCGGGTGCGACGTCCTGGAACGGTTGGGCGCCCCCGGCAGGTGTATGCCCTGACTGAAGCTGCAAACAGTCATTTTCCCAACAACCACGGCCTGCTTGCGGATTCCATGCTTGTTGAACTGAAACAGCTTCTGACCCACGAACAGTTGACTGCCATGCTTGAACGCATGGCAGATACCATGGTCGACGCCGGCGGCGTTCCAGCGAAAGATGCCGATATCGGGATTCGCATCGACCAGGCTGTCGATTACCTGAACGATCGAGGGTATCTGGCTCGACGGGAGGAACGGGAAGGGGAGATTTACATCAACACGCTCAACTGCCCGTATAGCGAGGTAGCCAAAAACCACCCCGAGCTTTGCCTTATGGATCTGCGTTTGGTGGAAAACCTGATTGGTGGTAAACTCACCGCCGTCACGCGGCTGTCACAGGGTGATTGCCGCTGCGCATACAGGATCGATTGCACTGCGGCCCAAACCATCCAGGCGGATCCGCTGAAATGACTCAACGTGCGGCATGGATACTGGCATGAGCGGTCAAATCCAACACCTTGTCCCATCCGAGGAGCCGGGAAAGGGCGCAAACGGGCTGTCGCCGCAAGCATCCGGGGGCCAGGAACGGTTGTATGATAGCTTCGGCCGGGGAATCGACTATCTCAGAATCTCGCTGACCGACGCGTGTAACCTGCGCTGCGTTTACTGCATGCCTGAGGATATGCGTTTCAGGCATCGCTGCGAGCTCCTGCAGGACGACGAGATCCTCACGATCGTTCAAACCGCTGCCGCCCTTGGAGTTCGAAAGATCCGGCTCACCGGTGGTGAACCTACGGTCAGGCCGGGCGTTATCGATTTGGTGCAGGCCATTTCCTCGGTGCCGGGCATCCAGCAGGTGGCGATGACCACCAACGGTGTGCTCCTGGCCGAATTGGCTGAGCCACTGGCCAGGGCAGGCCTGCGCGGTCTCAATGTCAGTATCGATACCCTGGATCCAGCCAGGTTTCGTCGCATCACCCGGTGGGGTGAGTTGCCCCGCGTGTGGGATGGCATTGCCGCGGCAGAGGCTGCCCGGCTGGCTCCCATCAAGCTCAACTGCGTGGTCACCCGTGGTTTCAACGACGACGAGGTTGTCTCGCTGGCGCGGCTTAGCATTCGAAAAAACTGGCATATCCGTTTTATTGAACTGATGCCGATGGGTAGCGTGGCTGAGTTTCAACAGGAAGCGGTCGTTCCCAGCAGCGAAAGCCGAGCCAGGATCGAGGCGGAGCTGGGTCCATTGCACCCTGCCTCCGCTGGCGACAGCCGAGACCCTGCCCGCACATTCCGGCTGCCAGGCGCCAGCGGATTGATTGGCTTTATCAGCACTGTAACAGAACCCTTCTGCGCAGGCTGTAATCGGATTCGTTTGACGGCGGACGGCAAGCTGCGATTATGCCTTCTGCGAGATCGGGAAGTGGACTTACTAACACCGATGCGAGAAGGGTGTACAGTAGAGGAACTGACGGAATTGATACGCACGGCGGTTTGGCACAAACCCTGGGGACATGGCCTTCCCGAAGGTGAAGTGCCCCAAATCAGGGTGATGTCCCAAATCGGCGGGTAATTATCGCAATAGATTTTCAGGAGATTGACACATGTCAACAGCAACGCAGACGGCGGAACAGGAAACTACTACGGTTGAGGGCGTGTTCATTAGCGAGAACGCCGCCGTCAAATTGGGCGACATTCTGACTGAGAAGGGCCTGGCCGAAACCCATGGACTGCGCGTCTTTGTTCAGGGTGGTGGTTGTGGCGGCATGCAATACGGCATGAGCTTTGAGGACACCCAGCGATCTGGCGATCAGGTTTTTGATCAAAACGGCCTGAAGGTCTATATCGACCCCACCAGCCTTTTCTATATGAACGGCGCCCGCATCGATTATGTCGACAGTCTGATGGGCGGCGGATTCCATATCGACAACCCCCAGGCAACATCTTCGTGCGGTTGTGGAAGCTCCTTCCGCACCGAGAAAAGCCACACCGGACAGGAGATGCCCGACAGCTGCGGCTACAACTAATGGCTGCCAGGTTCTTCACCGTAGAACAAGCCAACAATCTACTGCCCCGGGTCATCGAACTGGTCGAGGAGATCAGGCAGGCCCGGCGGGTGATCTCAGCGGCCCGACCCGACATGATGCCGGTGTTGGAAAAATCCATCGGCAATGGTGGAAGTCGCAAGGCTGGAGAACTCCTGCCTGAGTTCGAAAGAATACAGGCTGCGACACAGTCTCTGGAAGAGCTGGGCGTTTTTCTCAAAGACCCAGACCTTGGTCTGGTTGACTTTCTCCACCGGCGTCCCGATGGTCGGGAGGTATTTCTCTGCTGGCAATACGGTGAAGACTCTGTTTTATTCTGGCATGACATCCACGCAGGCTTCGCAAGGCGCGAACGCCTGAGTTGATAACTGGAGTTAGGCAGATCGCGTATCGAGAGTGGCTCAAGGGAATTTCACTCGGGCCATCGCTCACTCAGGGTGATTTTCGACGGATGGGTTGCGAAGGAAATGCGAACAGGATTGGCGCATCCTGAGCAGATCGAAGGGTGCGGCCTGATACGAATTGCCAGGTGAGTATGACCAGGACTTGGGTATTCATCCTTCGATGTTCGGACAGTTCCTACTACACAGGCCGCACGAACAACCTGGAACGCCGTTTAGCGAAACGCCATGCTGGTGACGCAAGTGAATGGACACATTCCGCCGCCGACTACCAGTTGAACTCCTATTCGCACAGGAGTTTTCTGACAGCTTGAGTGCCTATCACGCTGAACATCAGATCAAGGGATCGTCTTCTCCCGGTCGTACCTGGGTACGACCGGGAGTTTTTTGTGAAACGGCGACAGGTTGGCGTTTCTTGTGATATAATGAGGGAAACCGGTCGGTGCTCATGGAGACACAGCGATGATTGAAGCAAGTGCCATCAGAAAGGTCGGCCCCTATCTCTTTGAAATCCCCAAGTCCTACCGGGAGGATATGCGGGTTCCGGCGCGGATTTACGCCGACGACCGCTTGCTGCAGCAGATCCTCCAGGACCGATCGCTGGAACAGTTGGTCAACACGGCTACCTTGCCGGGAATCGTAAGATATGCCCTGGCCATGCCTGATATCCACCAGGGATATGGCTTCAGCATTGGTGGCGTCGTCGCTACCGACCCCCGGCGCGGCGGCGTGGTTTCGCCGGGCGGCGTTGGCTACGATATCAACTGTGGCGTGCGTCTTCTGGCATCGGAGCTGGAGGAGGGAGAAGTGCGCCCCTATGTCGATGCCCTGGCATCGGCCATGTACCACTTTGTGCCCAGCGGGGTAGGCCAGAGTGGCTTTCTCAGGCTGCCAAATCAGGATATGAATGAGGTGCTGAGAACAGGTGCCCGCTGGGCGCTCAAGCGTAGCAAGGCCCGTCGCGAGGATCTGCAGCACACCGAGGAAGGGGGATCGATGCCCGGCGCCGACCCGGGCAAGGTCAGCAAGAAGGCCAAACTGCGAGGCAGTTCCCAGATTGGCACGCTGGGATCCGGCAATCATTTCGCCGAGTTGGATGTAGTCGACGCCATTTTCGACCACGAGGCTGCCGATGCCATGGGATTGTTCGAGAAGCAGGTGGTCGTGCAGATCCACTGTGGCAGTCGCGGCCTGGGCCACCAGGTCTGCACCGATTATGTGCAGATGTTCCAGCGCGTGCTCAAAAAATATGGTATCATATTGCCAGACCGGCAGTTAGTATGCGCGCCCGTTGACTCCCCCGAAGGCAAGAGCTACATCGGTGCCATGAATGCCGCGGCCAACTACGCCTGGTGCAATCGACAGGTGCTGGCCCACCAGATCCGTCAGGCCTTCGAGGAGGTCCTGGCCGGCAAGCTCAAGTCGTGGGATCTTCGGCAGGTATACGATATTGCCCACAACATGGCCAAACTCGAATTGCACGATGTGGATGGACATCAACTGCGCGTCTGCGTTCACCGCAAGGGGGCGACCAGAGCATTTGGGCCGGGCAGCGAAGTTCTGCCGGAAGACTATAGGGAAATCGGCCAGCCCGTATTCGTGCCAGGCAGCATGGGCACCGCTTCCTGGATTCTGGTCGGTACCGAGGGCTCCATGAGCCAGACCTTCGGCTCTACCTGCCACGGCGCAGGACGGATGATGAGCCGCAAAAAAGCCAAAAAGATGGTCTGGGGCGGCGATTTGAAGGACCGACTGGAAAGGCAGGGCATCGCCGTGCGTGCGGGCAGCATGGCAGGATTGGCAGAAGAGGCACCCATCGCCTACAAAGATGTCGACAACGTGGTCGATGTGGTGGATGGGGCGGGGATTGCGCGGAAAGTAGCTCGCCTCCGCCCGATCGCCGTCGTGAAAGGTTGATAATTGCAGGAATGCATATGGAGGGCGATAGAACCCCTGGCTCGCCTCACAGGTGATTGGCTAAACCTTAAGAATAGGAACACCGATTCTTCTGGCAGCTGCCACCAGTTTTCGATCTAGCGTTGCTATTGGAAGTCCCTGCCTCATAGCAAGATCAAGATAGGAAGCGTCGTAGCTAGACAGATCATTTGCCCTGCCTGAAGCCAACAGATCTTTCATTGATCTTTCGGGCCACGTTTGTTCAACATCTATGGGGAGTTGGGACAACAGGGAGAGGAAACGAACACTATCTAACTCGCGCATTCTCTTGCGCCGTTCTGCCACCAACAATACATTGACGACCTCGAGCGGCCAGATAGTGGGCACGACAGCTTTAGCTTGCGATAAGTTTTCTAATACTGCGTCAGCATACTGATTGGCCTCATCTATGAAGCACCAGGTCATCACAATCGAATTGTCGATCACAAAACGCTCGGCCATTTAGCTCCTGCCTTCCTCCACCATTTCACGAATCGATAACCCCGCAAGCGTATTGTTTTCCCGGAAATCGCGTAGTTGAGCAATGACATTGCCAACATCAACACCTTTCCCGGGATCATAGGGCTGTAAAACAGCCACGGGAACGCCGTGTTTTGTAATGGCTACGCGGTGTCCTTGAGCTACATGCTCAAGCAACTTCGATAGATGTGTCTTCGCCTCATAGGCGCCAACGCTTTCCATGCTGCTTTTCCTTTCGCAAGTGGAGAAGATGACATCAGGTCCAAATCATCACTTGTTAGACTGGTATAAGACTAGTCTAACAAGTGAACAGAATTTTGTCAAATATCGTCGCCACGATGGCTCCGGCACCCCACAACCCAACATGATCCCTCTTGCCCGGGCCCAAGCCAGCTTAGGCCTCTCCTCTCATCGGATCATCAGTTCAAGACAGGTGTTGCAGACTTGGAATCACCGGCAAGGCACTTTGCCGTTTTGCCTTGGCGGGCACAATCTGTTACAATGACGTGCCAAGGGTCTGTTTGAAAAGCCTTGTTCATTGGCTTTCGAAGCTTTCAAGGCACGCTTCAGGGCGTCGGAACAACGGTTTTCAGGCCGATTGCGCAGTTTCCAGGAATCCTGCGGGCTTCCCATACCTTTTCAAACAGCTACATGGTTTCGATCCGTGGTGTGAGCAATGCAGGTATCGCACCACGGATTACGCGTCATGAGTTAATTTTTATGAGAACTGTCATATAAATTTGACAAACCCATTCCCGTGGCTATAATCGAACCATGGGTGAGGTTCACAAGGTCGGCGGAATGTCGGATTTGGGGGCCTCATCTCTTGTTCCGGTGGCAGATGCCCGGAACAGTTGCGTCTTAGAACCACGGACGGCAGACCACGATCTGTGGTCGCTTACAGGCGGTCAGCGGTCCGCGGTCATCGGTCTTCCGACGGCAGACCGCTTCCAAAAAAAGGTGATCGGCGGTCGCTGGTCGGTAGAACTGCGCAATATCAGTTTTTGATTGGAAATAAAGGTAGCGGAGGCGAAACCTCAGCATGCGTGTTCTGTTTATTGAAAAGCAGATTGATTACGAACCCCAGGGAATCATGCAGCTTTCTGCTGTATTGAAGGAGGCCGGGCATGAGACCCACCTGGCGATTGGGGCCCAGGAAAATCCCGCCGATGTTGCCAAATTGATCGAGCCGGATGTTGTGGCCTACAGTGTAATGACTGGCTCTCACCAATGGTACTTCGACATGAATCGAAAAGTCAAGGCTGCCCTGGGTGACAAACAGCCATTTTCCATTTTTGGAGGCCCCCATCCAACTTTCTTCCCCGAGATGATCTCCGAACCAGGTATCGATGGTATCTGTGTGGGTGAAGGGGAAAAAGCCATCGTTGAATTGACCGACTCGCTGGCCAACGGCGGTCTGAAACCCGACTTGCCCAACTGGTGGCTTAAGCTGGAGGATGAGATCATCCGCAATCCGGTTGGCCCGTTGATCAAGGACCTTGGGGAATTGCCAAGGCCCGATCGGGACCTGGTCTATGATAAACACGAGTATAGCCGCATCACCCCCATCAAACACTTCATGGGGTCGCGGGGATGCCCTTACAATTGCACCTACTGCTTCAATCACGCCTACTACCAGATCTACAGCCGCGAGCGACGAGGCAACCAGCGCCCAGTGGACGCCATCATCGACGAGGCAAACTGGGTGCGTTCCCGCTGGCCTCTGCAGCAGGTCGTTTTCATCGATGATCTGTTCATCATCTACGACGACTGGCTGGAAGAATTCGCCGACAAGTGGCCAAAACAGGTCGGCTTACCCTTCTTCTGCAATGTGCGGGCAAACCTGATCGTCAAGGGTTCCCGCAAGGCCGACCTGCTGAAAAAGGCTGGCTGTGGCACCGTCAGCATGGGTATTGAAACTGCCAACGATCGAATCCGCTTGCAATTGCTTAAGCGTCGCATGACCCAGGAAGACATGGTCCAGGCCGGCAACATCATCCGTGACGCCGACATCCACATTACCAGCACCAACATCCTCGGCTTGCCCAGCAGTACCCTGGAAGATGATCTGAACACCATGCGACTAAACGCCGCTGCCAGGATCAGCTACGCCCATGCCTTTCTCTTCCAACCCTACCCGGGCACCGAACTTGGCCAGTTTGCCCAGGAGGAGAACTACATGGTCGGCTCCTTTGACGATATCAGCGAAATCGCCTGGGAACGCTCGATCATGGTTTATGAGGACGAAGATGAAAAACGGCAGGTTGAACATCTTCAGCGATTGTTCGCATTTGGCGTAGAATGGCCCTGGCTTGAACCGGCCATTCTACGGCTGATCAAAGCACCCCACAACTGGCTAATCGATTCAGTCTATTGGTGGGCACATAAACTGTTCAAGGGCTGGATGATCAAACGACGAATCCATCCCGTGAAGATGAGTGTCCAGGAGCTATTCACGGCAGCCCGGCAGCTGATGTCCATTCGGTCATAACGGACCCGTCTGCCTCGCAGCCACATCACAACCCATTTATGACGCAGGTCTACAGCCCGCGGCTCCGGCAACAGCAAGCCCGCAGCCTGGCAAATAAGGAGAAAAACACATGGTGCGAAGAACAGCTCGTCGGGGAGTTCGCCGAACAACCCGCCGAAGGACAGTGCGGCGTCGCAGGCGACGACGAAGACGAATATTGGTCGGCGGTGCCGTGCTGATCGGCGGCGGTGCCCTGGCCTATAAACTGACCAAAAAGGATGCCGACAAGATCGAGCAATCCACCGGCGTTCCACCGGAGGAACTCGAGGACGAAGACCTGACAAAAGCCATGCAGGAGCTGGGCATTCAAGCCCAGCCATTGACGGAGGAAGACAAGGCCGCTCTCGCCAAAGCTGACGCCACCGAGGCAGCACAGCCGGCGTCCCAGGCGTCACCAGCTGATGCGCCAGATTACATGGAACAGCTCGAACAGCTGGGCGCGTTGCATGAGCAGGGAATCATCACGGACGAGGAATTCGAGGCCAAGAAAAAGCAACTACTGGGCCTTTAGGCTCAGTCATCGACCAACCCTCCCGCCGGTGTTACCGTGTGGCTGCGGCAGTCACCGATCCGCTGGCGGGTTTGTAGCGAGTTGGACTCCTGTGAAAACCTGGACGCCTGCGGATATCCGGCAACGGGTTGCCGAGGTCCCATATTGGCACTATGCATTTGATCTGGGCGATGGCATCGTCACCGTGCCCCGGCATGGCGACGCCCGCCGCCAGTTTCAACGCCTGGACCACATCATGCCTCCCTTGCTGCATCTTTGCGGCGGCAGCTTGCACGGCCTTAGCGTACTCGATGTAGGCTGTAACCAGGGTTTCTGGAGCATGGAAGCTGCCAGGGCAGGCGCCGATGCTGTTCTTGGCATCGAGGGACGCCGCGAGCATGTGGCGACCGCTCGATTCGTCGCCGATGTGCGAAAGTTTGACAACGTCAGATTTGAAACGCAAGATGCCCTTGACGGGTCCCTTGCCCGGCACGAGCCCTTTGATGTCGTGTTGTGCCTGGGCTTGCTATACCATGTAGACCGCCCGCTGGAATTATTGGATCAGCTTTTCAGATTGACCAGGCGCTATCTGGTGGTGGATACATCGGTCATCGATGTGGCAGCACCAGTCCTGCAGCTGTTGTTCGAGGACCCTGAGGATCCCCGCAACGCCGTGGGAGATGGCCTGGTAGCGGTTCCAAGCAGGTCAGCGGTGGAGCGTATGCTCTGGCACGTGGGCTTCCCACAAGTGTGGTCCCTGCCGCAGCGGACCAATGAGTTACCACCGGCCTATCTGCAGGGACGGCGGGCGACCTGGATCGCAAGCCGGACCCAAAACGATAAGCCATCCATAGTCGATTCGTCGCTGCTGGTGGCCGTACCCGACAACGACCAGATCCGTTCCGCACCAGAGCTGTTGAATCCCCTTTCAGCAGAACCGGTCGGACGTTTCCTATATGAAAAACTTCGGCAGTTCAAGTTCAGAAATAGACAGAAGTAAAAAGCAGCCTTAACCAACTGTTGTCTGGAGATTTTCCATGCGCGTTGCCCTGATCAATCCGCTTTTTCGCCTACCAATCGATACCCGGACCACGCCTCACCTGGGATTGGCCTATCTGGGCTCAGTCTCCCAGCAACGTGGCGATACAGTTCGCATATTCGATTCCGATGTCGAGGATCAATCAATCACAGAGTTCGTTCGGGAGTTTCAGCCAGATCTGGTTGGAATCACAGCAAACACGCCTCAGGTCAAACAAGCGTGGCGAACGGCAAAGGCGATCAAAGCAGTCACCGATGTGCCCATTGTACTGGGTGGCCCTCACCCCAGCGTGACGGTCGAGGACCTTGACTTCGAGTCGGTCGAGAGACCCTATGTGGACATGGTCGTGCGAGGTGAAGGCGAAGCGACCTGGATTGCAATCTCTGAGCGTATCGAGGAATTCAAGCGCGATCAGGAAGACACTTCCTGTGCCAACCTCTTCGCGCCGGGAAAACAACTGTGGACCGACCTGCCGGGCATTTCTTACCAGACGACCGACGGCGAAATGTACCGTAACATGGATGCGACTACCATCGCCGATCTGGACAGCTTGCCCTGGCCGGCCTATGATCTCTTCAAGATGGAGAACTATACCAACCTGCAGCCCGCGACCGATGATGTCGATGGCGCGCGCAGTTTCAGTATCCTGACCAGTCGCGGTTGTCCCTACCGCTGCACATTCTGCTCCCAATCGATCATGCCCATCAAGTGGCGAGCCAGAACCCCGGAAAACGTGATCGAGGAATGGCGCCACCTGGTCCGCGACCTGGGCGCCGAGGAAATCGGCGTCCTGGACGACAGCGCCAACATTCGTCGCGATCGTCTTTACACCATCGCAGAAATGCTGATCGAGGACGAATTGAACCACGTACCATGGATCTTCGTCAACGGAATCCGCGCCAATATGGCAGAAAAACCTTTGATGGCAAAGCTCAAGCAAGCCGGCCTCAAACGCACAGCTTTCGGGGTCGAAACCGGCAACGCCGACATTCTCAAGACTATCGATAAGCGCGTCGACCACGATACAATCCGGCAAGCCTTCAAGAATTGCAAGGAAGTGGGTCTGGAGACCATCGGTTTTTTCATTATCGGTCTACCGGGAGATACCCGGGAAACCATGCAGGATACCATCGATTTTGCCATCGAACTGGACCCGCTGATCGCCAACTTCAGCATGATGACCCCCTATCCGGGCACGGTGGTCTACGAAACCGTGAAGCAGCAGGGAAACCTGCTGGTCACCGATTGGGAGGACTACGTCTTTTTCGAGCAGAAGGCCCGCTTTGAGATGGGTGATATGACGGCAGAACTGGTGGAGGAAATGTACCGCAAGGCCTACCGCCAGTACTACCTGCGCCCGGGCCCAATCTCGCGTCGGATGAAAAGCAAGGATTTCTGGGTAAACCTGCCGCGCAACCTGCGTATCGCCCGCCGAACGTTCCTGAAGAAAGACGAGAAAACGGAACTCCGTCGGGCCATCGAAGCGCAGGGATCTGTCTGATTTCACCAACTGCACCCTTTATACCGGAGAATATCGATGAGAATCTCCCTCATTGGTCCAAAATGGAATGAGATGATCAATAGCTACCCGCCGCTGGGTCTGGGCTACCTGGCAGCGGTTGCCGAGCAGGAAGGCCACGAGGTTCGGATTCACGATTTTGGGCTTTTTCCCTTTCGCCCTATCGAACAGGATGCCCAGGAGGTAATTGATTTCAGGCCCGATCTGATCGCCCTGACTTCGATGACAACCTCGTTTCATTATGTCGAGCGATTGTTGGCGCAGCTCAAAAAACAGCTGGCGATCCCGGTGATTATCGGAGGACCCCACGCAACCTCCCTGCCCGACGGCACCCTGTCGAATCCCCACATCGATTACCTGATCTACGGCGAAGGCGAATATATCTGGCAGGACTTTTTGCGCGCCCTGCATTCGGGAGACGAGCGCTGGGATCAGATCCAGGGCCTCTGGTACAAGGATGGGGACAAGATCATCCCCGGCGGCGGCCGCAAGCCGATTGAAGATCTGGATGCCCTGCCCTTTCCCTCCCGCCACCTTTTCGACCTGAACAAATATCCTCTCTACGCGCCCAACGGGGAGCCCATGCTCACCATTTTGAGCAGCCGCGGTTGTCCCTACAACTGCTCCTTTTGCTTCAAGGGTATCGTAGGCCGCTCCTACCACCAGCGAAGCCCGGAGAACATTGTGGCGGAACTGCGGGAGGTTCACGACACCTACGGAGTCCGCAACTTTTACTTCATCGACGATCTCTTCACCATCGACGTGCGCCGCCTGGAGGAAATCCTCGATCGTTTCATCGAGGAAGACCTTGATTTTCGCTGGCGCTGCCTCGCCCGGGTGGATCGGGTCAACCCTGAGCTGTTACAGAAGATGTACAGGGCTGGCTGTCGCCAGATCCACTTCGGCATCGAAAGCGGCAACGAGGATGTGCTGAAGCGGACGGCAAAACACATCAACCTGAATCAGGTGCGCGATGCCGTACGTTGGACCGAGGATGCAGGCATTCGCTCCAAAGGCTACTTCATCCTTGGCCTTCCGGGCGACAATGAAGAGACCATGCAGGAGACCATCGAGTTTGCCGCCAGCCTGGATCTGACCGAAGCCATGTTCTCCATTGCCACGCCATTCCCAGGTACCGCATTATGGAACGAGTTGGTGGAACGCAATCCGGGCACGGTCTACAACGCCGATTTCACCAAGACCTACTACTACAACAACTATACCGCCGAGATCGCGCCTTTCATGAACGTTTCGGAAGTGGGTGACATGGAACTCAGCGGACTGGCAATGCAAGCCCGCGAGCGCTTCCAGGCAGTAAAGGAACAACGAAAATTCGTCAAGTACTTTGGGCCCGATTGGGGCAAGCGAGTCTGGCGTGTTTCCAGGGTCAAGCCTGTAAACACCACGGCCAAGGTACTTCTGGATGCGGGTCTCTTCCCGCGCTTCCGAAAGCTCCAACCCAGAGAAGGATCCAAATCCTGGGCCTAGCCCGGATGCTTATGTCTTCAGAAACAAGCACCGACCAGACAGAGAGCACTGAGATCGAACTGATAGCTGATACAGAGGGCCGCAACAACGGTCGCAAACGACCGGAACAGCCACTGTTTAGTGAATCGCCGGAGCTGGATCGCTCCAACGGTGCCAGGGCGCGTCGACGCGTTCGTCACGAGATGAAACAGCTTCGGAATGCTGTTCTGGGTCCTATGAAATGGGCAGCCTATCAGACAGGCCAGACGCGCTATGTTCCTCCTCCCGACCGGATGTATATCGAGTCGACCAATTTGTGCAATCTGGGCTGCGTGATGTGTCCAACCGGGTTGAAGCAGATCACCCGACCCGGCGGCTACATGGATTTTGATCTGTTCACTGCGATCGTGGACGAGATGGCGCCCTACGTCAAGGCAACGACCCTCCATATTTGGGGTGAGCCCTTGATGCACAAACGCATCTTCGACATGATTGCCTACACCAGGAAAAAGGGGCTGCGCTCTGAGATCAGTACCAACGCCACCCTTCTCGACGAACGTCGCGCCAGGGGCCTGCTGGACGCCGGACTCAGCGGTATCTACCTGTGCCTGGATGGTTTCAGACCGGAAACCTACGAGGCAATTCGTGTCAAAGCTGACTATCAACGCACCAATGAAAACATCCTGCGTTTTCTCGACTTGAAGGCAGAGGGTGGCTACGAAAACCCATACGTGAACCTGCAGATTATCCAGATGGAACAGACCATGCCGGAAATCGAGGAATTCATAGAAGCATGGAGTCTGCCCGGCATCGACAACATCAATGTGAAGCCTTTTGACTCATGGGGCGGACAGGTTGAGGCCATCAATGATCTGCGGGCCGACGACCCTGCCCACTTCATGCCAGATGCACGCTACGCATGCCCCAACCTGTGGTATCACGTCCACATCTATTGGGATGGTCGTATCGCCATGTGTGACAGGGACTTCAACTTGAACTACGATCTGGGCAGCGTGATCAGCCCCGATGGTGAAGTCGAGGTGATGAAGAACTGGAACGGCCCCAAAATGCAGGGGTTACGCCAAATCCATGTCGACGGCGAAGCAAATTCGGTCTCACCGTGTGACTCGTGTGTCGAGTGGGCCTGGTGGCGGCCGCGTCTTTTTGGTGGGTACGGTAACTATAACGCGGTTGTCATGGAAGAGCAACAGCAACGAGACAGCGGAATCGGCAGCAGTCAGTAGCTGCCCAACACACACTCACAGTTTATGGCAATAAAAAAAGCCTATCTTGTACAACCTGGCCGCGACGGGACATTCCTGAAGCGGGGCACTATGGCACCCTACACCTTGATGCGCCTTGCCTCTCTGGTTCCCGACGAAGTTGATGTCGAGATCATCGACGAGGACCTTCGGCCCGTTCCGTTCGACCAATTAGGTCCCAACGATCTGGTTGGCATAACAGCAAAAACCCTTCAGGTCGACCGGGCTCGCTGGATCGCCGAGCGGGTTCAGGCCCGCGGCGCCAAAGTGGTCATCGGCGGTACCCACCCAACCCTGGCGCCGGACGAGGTCGCACAGTGGGCGGATAGCATCGCGGTGGGCGAAGCCTATCGCACCTGGCCCCAGATGATCACCGATTTCGACCGCGGCGATCTGAAACCTCGCTACGTTGACGAGGAGTGGGCCAACCTGGACTATCTGCCACCGTTGACCGACCGGGTCCTCCAGCAGGTGGATGAGACCCGCAATTATTGGACACCCTACCTGGAGATCACGCGGGGCTGTCCGCGCAACTGCACCTTTTGCACCGCCATCCGGGTCTCGGGGCGCGTGATGCGTTTGCGCCCGGTGGAGCAGGTGGTCGAGGAGATCCAGCGGCGCAAGATCAAACGGTTTTTCCTGACAGACGACAACTTTGGCCTCAATTTCAGGCTGCACCCGGAATATATGGAAGAGCTGTTCAAGGCGTTGCGCAAGCTTCCGCTGCAGGGATGGACCAGCCAGGCGGAGCAGTTGGTTGCCGATTATCCCGACCTGCTCAAGCTGGCCAGGGAAGCCCATCTTGACAAGTTCTTCATCGGCTTTGAGAGCACCAATCCGGACAATCGCGGGGAGTTGGGCGGCAAGGCCAAGGGCAACATCGAACGTTACCGCCAGGTCATCGACCGAATCCACCAGGCCGGTATCGGCGTCGTCGGGCTTTTCGTATTCGGATTCGATGGCGATCCGCCGGCCATTTTCCAGGATACCTACGATTTCATGCGCACCAGCGAGCTGGACGGTATCAGCATCACGATCCTGACACCCTATGTGGGCACACCTCAGAGGGACACCTGGATCGAGGAAAATCGTTTGATCCCTGGCGTCCCCTGGTCGTTATATGATACCAACCATGTTACCTATTACCCCGCCCAGATGGGCCCGGAGCAGCTTGCCCAGGGCTACGACTGGTTGGCAGCCAGGCTCTACGGCTGGCGTGGTATCGCATCGAGAGGGACACACCAGCTGTTGCGCCAACCGCTGCGTGACTGGCCCCGTCGGGCATTCAGCAGCTTCAGCACCGACTTCGGATACCGGTTGGAATGCAGCCACCGCAACTGGGTACATTCCGATGACGGCATCGGCTACCCGGTGCGGGACGCGGCACGACGCGGTATTGTGCCCGCCCTGCAATACTGAGAGAAGGAACTACCCATGCGAGTCATTCTTGCCAGCCCAGAGGCAAAAACCTGGTCCTCCAGGAAACACATCCCGTTGGGATTGGGCTATCTGGCGGCCACGCTGCGGGAAGGCGGTCACGAACCGCTGATCTACGATGCTGCCATCGAGCAGTTCCCGGTTGAGCACTACATAGAACGGGCGGAATCGCAGGGCCGGCCCTTTAAGGCCATCGGCATTAGCGCCACAACGCCCCTGATTGCCGACGCCTGGGAGATGGCCAGGACCACCAAAAAGCTCGGCCTGACCACCATACTGGGCGGCCCGCATTTGACCATCATGCCCAGGGAAAGCCTGACGGACGAGCATCCCTGCGTTGATTATGTCTTCAAAGGGGAGGCAGAACATTCCTTCCTGGAACTGATCGATACCCTGGATGCCGGACGGCAGCCCGACTTACTGCCGGGCATGCATACGCGGCGCAACGGTGAAATCGTATCCGACTTCAGCTCGCCCATGATCGAAGATCTGGATGGCCTGCCCTTTCCGGCCCATGATCTGTTCAAGATCGACCAATATACGAACCTTCAGCCGCTGACCGATGGGCTTGATCCCGATGCCCGCTCCTTTACCATCCTGACCAGCCGGGGTTGTCCTTACAAGTGCACCTTCTGCTCCAAACCGGTGACGGGCGATACCTGGCGCGGCCGCAGCGTGGAGAACGTCGTCTCGGAATGGCGCTGGCTGGTCAAAGACCTGGGCGCAACGGAGATCGGCGTCACAGATGATATCTGGAACCTCAAGCTGCCCCGGGCAAAAGAGCTGTGCAGGCGATTGGTCGAGGAAGGATTGAACACAGTGCCATGGACTACCGTTCACGGCATGAAGGTCAACCATGTGGACCTGGAGCTCTTCCAGTTGATGAAGGCAGCAGGCGCCAGGCGGGTTGGCTTCGGCGTGGAGAATGGTGACCCATACATGCTGCGCAACGTCATTCGCAAGGGACAGACCCTGGACCAGGTACGCGATGCCTTCAAATATTCGAAGCAAGCCAGGCTTCAGACCATGGGCTTCTTCATTTTTGGCATGCCTTATGAGACCGAAGAAACCATGGAAGCAACGATCCAGCTTGCACTGGAATTGGATCCAGACCTGGCCAATTTCATGTTGGCAGCGCCCTTCCCTGGCACCAGGATGTGGGACATGATCCAGGAGGGTGGCGAGGTGTTTGCCAATGAATGGCCTGACTTCGCTATTCACGACCAGAAGGCACGTTTCACCATGAACGATGGCCAATACGATCCTGACCTGGTAGTGCGCAAGTGGCGAGAGGCCTATCGCCGCTTTTATCTCTACCGCCCCAAACGTGTTTGGGAAAAGGTATCACAAAAGAGCTTTTGGACACAGTTGCCTGCAACGGTCGACAACGCACGTCGCTTTTTCGTGGGAGGCAACGATCGACTGGCGCCAGGCAAAAAAGCAGCCTGAAAAACAACCGGAGGCGATTGAAGTGGCAACTTCATGGCCTTGGCAGAAAAAAGAAAAGTCGAATATCCTTTGGGTTGATCTGGGTGATCTGGGTGATCTGGTCCATCCTGGCGGACCTCACGAGCAATGGCAGGATCATGGCCTGGGTCTGCTGCGAACGATCCTACACCAGAATGGCATCCAGACCGATCTGGCCTCCACCCGGGCGGTAACTTCCTGGGATCAACTCAAACCCCAGCTTGCCGGCTACGACATCCTATTGATGAACGTTCGTAGCTACACCTACCCTGTTGCCTTGAAAACGGCCCGGCTCTTCAAGGAGTTGAACCCCACCGGCCTGGTCCTGACTGGTGGCATGCACGCGACCGTAGCGCCCGATGAAATGGAGGCTGTCGAAGCCTTCGATAAGATATGCATGGGCCCGGGCGAGAAAACCATCGTCGATCTCGTCAGGGATCCAGAGGCCTTTCCCCGGGTCTTTCCTGGCGAAGGAGCTCGCTCCATGGGTGACTGGCCCATGATCGACCGCACCCTATGGCCCAGGCCGGTCGGCTGGCGTACAAAGCGCAGGTGGAAGTGGCGCTGGCCCCTGGAACCTGAATGTGGTTGGGGGCCAGGTCCGGTAGCGACAATCCTGACCAGCCGGGTATGCCCCTGGCAGTGTGTCTTCTGCAACGAAAACTCCTTTATCCCGAATATGGGCCGCAAACCGGTCGATCAGGTCATCGACGAACTTAACTATCTGGACCGCACCTACGGCGTGGGCTCGGTGGTGATCCACGATTCGATGTTTTTCCAGAATCCTCGCTGGCTTCAGGAATGGATCGAAAAATACCCGCGCCAGACCAAGGGCTGGACCTATTGGGCAGCTGGCCGGGCAGATACAGTCAGGCAATGGCCAGATCTGTTTGAGGCGCTGGTCAAGGAAACCAACTGGCGGACCATTTCCATCGGCTTCGAATCGGGCAGCGATCGCATTCTCAAGCTGCTCAACAAGGAGTGCACCGAAGAGGACAATTATTTCACCATCGAGCTTGTGAACCGGATTGGAGACGAGTTGCAGGCCAGGGGTGAACAGCCCCCGGTGTTCTGGTCCAACATTATGCTGGGCATTCCAGGCGAGGAGCCGGAGGATGCCTTCAAGACCATGCGTATGTTAAAGGGCATGAAACGAGTCATGCCCTCGATCGCCTTCTACGCACCCTACCCTGGCTCAGCCCTGGGGTTCCAGCTGATCGCCGAGGGCAAAAGCCTGATGTCCGAGGACAACTACCACCGTTTTCCCGATGATGAAAAAGTCAAGGGAATCGATTACCAATTCTACCGTGACCTGTTGGCGGGTCAATACGACGACGAGATCAATCGCGGCTTGATCGGGGCTGGCAGATCCGATCTTTATCAGGACGCGCTGGTGAAAGCATGAGTAGTTTCAGCAATCCCCACTACATGTATCTCTTCGATATGTCCAGTGGAAAAAAGAAGCTTGCCTACGGCGAGTCGCCCGAAGACGCGCTGGAAATCCTCGCTATTCGACTCTCCGACAAGGAAATGGCCCGGATCGATCGCGACAGTTTCATCAAGATCAACCAGCGCGAGCTGCAGCAGTACGTCAAGGATCTCGGCTGAAATCGCGACTCCCTCATGCTTGAACTGATCCCCAAACTTCCCCTTTACCAATCCTTCAGACGTTTCGGTTGGCCTCGCATGTACCCATTTAGCGTGGTCATCAGCATTAGCTACCGCTGTAATTCTCGCTGCCGGACTTGCGACGTGTGGCAAAAGCCCAACGACGACCTGACTCTGGAGGAATGGGACCAGGTTTTTCGCAAGCTGGGTCGCTCGCCTGTCTATCTGACCTTCACCGGCGGCGAACCCTTTTTGCGCCAGGATCTGGACCAGATGGTGATCAGCGGCTACCTGCACACCAGGCCCGGATATATCACCATCCCCACCAATGGCTTGCTTACCGATCGGATCCTGGCCCAGACGGAAAACATCTGCCGGCAGTGCAGCAATGCCCAGATCGGTCTCAACCTTAGCCTCGATGCCATCGGCGATATGCACGATGACATCCGCGGCGTACCCGGCAACTGGCAGCGGTCCATGGAGACCTGGCAGCGATTAAAGGCGCTTCAGGAACGATTCTCCAATCTGGTGTTGACGGTGCACACCGTGGTCAGCCGCTTCAACATCCATCTGTTCGAGGAGATCTACGACGGGTTGCAGAAACTTGACCCGGATAGTTATATCACCGAGGTTGCCGAGGAACGGGTAGAATTGGATACGGTGGGTTGGGGCATTACCCCCATGGCGCAACAATACGCGCCCGTCGCCGACTTCCTGAGTGAAAAGGCGCGCCAGGCGCCGGCCCGCGGAATCGCTCGATTTACCCAGGCCTTCCGGGCCCAGTACTACCAGCTGGCAAAACAGACGCTGTTGCAGCAAACCCAGGTCATCGACTGTTACGCCGGCTGGGCCTCCTGCCAGATTGCGCCCGACGGCGATGTGTGGTCCTGCTGCATCCGGGCCGAGGGGGTCGGCAATCTGAGGGAGACCGAGTACGATATCGCTCCCATCTGGTTCGGTGAGGAAATGGCTGCCATGCGCCGCTCTATTGCCAACAAGGAATGCTCATGTCCCATGGCCAACGCCAGCTATGCCAACATGCTGTTGCACCCACCGACCCTGGCCCAGATAGCGCTGGATGTTGCGCGTTGATTAGCCCTGGTTGCCACCCACTTCAGACCGGGATGTTCCTCGAGGAACATCCCGTCTTTTGTGGATGAATTGGGCATCTCCCCCACTTCCGTCATACAACCGTATCGATCAAGGCATTTCCTGGCACGCGCTTCTCAGTATGCTTCATTTCAATTCATCAGGAATTATCGCCATTATTTCATATTGCCTATTGACATTGCACGTTAATCGTGATAGAGTCGTAGTGTGATTGCATTCTATTCGCTCAGTGATGCAATTGCGGGAGATCTCCAAATTACAACCCCCTATTCTATTGCTCAAAGGAGGCAATAAAGTGACGTACAAGTTTGCGAAGCGAAGTCGGATTGTATTGTTTGCTGTTCTGGTTGGAGTGTTGGTCCTCGCAAGCGCCCTTCCTGCATTCGCCAGCGATCGCGGTCCGCTGAACGGTGTCAATGGTGTCGAGGGTATCACCAAGGCTTCTGTTGATCAGCGCATGCCCTCCGGGGCCGATATCGAAAGACGAATCAGTGAAGTCGTCCCGGCGTTCGACGAACGTGCCCCCAGCGCGGTTAGCTGTGACGTCAGAGACTCGACCGGCACCTCTGTCACTACCATTCCCGTATCACACGTTGGCGACCCCTCCAACTGGTTTTACTACGGCTCCGGTGGCGCTGCCTCCAACACGGTGAACTTCTATGCGTTCCCCTACTCTCCCCCCGGCGTCCTGACGACCCTGTTTCAGGCTTTTGATGTATCGGCCACTCCAACCACCTCTATCGTAACACCCTTTGGTATCCCCTTCTGGGGCGGCGATCTGACCAGTGGTGTCTGGATACTGGTGACCTACAACGATGTCGGCGGCGGCAACTACTGCGTATTCAACGTGGTTCCGTAGACCTCAGCAGTAACAGACCGAGAATCTGAACGAGGCAGGGTCAAGTGATTGGCTCTGCCTCGCTGTGATTCTGCAAGCCCTCCCGCGTTTCTACTTCGTTCCAGAGGTTCAAATTTCAATGATCTCCCCGGGAGGCACCAGGTTATCGTCGCCCGATGGGGTCGGGTTGGAGCGCACGTAATACCCATACGGCGCCTGAACCCCATGATGACCCGGAATCTCCAGAATGCCACTCTTCAGCAGGCGTCCTGCCTCCCCTGCCGACAGCCGGTGTCCCGTGTCCAGATTCAGGAAACCCACCGATTTACCGCGCGCACCCGGGATCGTGAAGCTGTCGTGCTCCACCGATACGATCTGTGCCCTGTTGTACCCGGCAAGGGCAATAAAGGTGTAGGCATAGTGACCATTGAGGATCCAGGCGTCGTGCCCGAACAGCATCATGGGTGCTTCGTCGCTATCGGCCAGCCCGCCAACATTCTCCAGCATGGCCTCGAAGGCGTCCTGCACATCGCTGCTGAAGGCGTCCTGCACCAGATCGGGCGCCTCATCCACGCCGTCCAACTGCGGCTCCAGCACCAGGCTGTCCAACAACCATCCGATGGGTCCCAGGAAGAAAAATAGCACCCGCAGCAAGGTTACATACCAGGGCAAATCGACGTCCACATCGATGCCGCTGGCGAAGATGTCAACGAACCCCCCATAGCTGCGTACGGCGCCCGTCCTTACGCTGACAAAGAACTTGCGGAAGAAGAGCAGCAAGACCCCGTCCCAGTTGATATCAGCGCCCGACTTTTCCGCATTGCCGTGGATATCGATGCCCAGATCGTGCATCTGCATGGTCAGAGATTGAATGGTCGCTCCTTCGATATCCGTGCCGATTTTCGCTTGAGCACTGGCCGCCAGCAACGTATCGAGCGCCGTGCGCGAGATCAGGATCTGCATGCCTGTGATCGCGGGAACGATGGAGGGATTGCCCGGAATATCCGGGTTCTCGCTTGGCAGTGCCAGTGTGGCCACCAGAGCAGGTTCCGTTTCCTGAGAATCGACACTATTCACATGAGGCTGGTCCGGCTGACCGGGCGGAAAGCCGACGTGAACCCGATCGATCTGGCTGCTTTCTCCGAGCCTGAACGCCGTCGCCCATTGGTCGCGTGGTGGTGGCGTCGCGCCGAAGTTAGCTATCTCCAGGGCACCGATCAGACCATCGAACAGGGGAATCTCCAGCTCAGCAAGAAAACCGGTTAGTAATTCGTCGGTGATCTGGTCGAAAAAGGGTGCAATGATCGGTGGACTCAGATCTTCTGCTGCATCAACCTCCAGAGCAGCCACCGGCGCTTTCCCTGGTTCACTTCGGGTCACAGGCCGCAGGCGAACCCAGGCGTCAAAGGGCGTATCGGCACCGCCGGATGCAGAGAATGAGCCCTGCAAATGCAGGCCGATTCGGGGATTCGTGTCGGGATCCCGGATTTCGATCCGGGGTTCAGCTAATTCAACGTCGATTGAGCCAGCGGCTGCCGCAAAACTTGGCGGAATCGTACCGTTGCGATAGAGAAAGCGAATGATGCCATCAAACAAGCGCGGGTCCAATCCGATGGCGATCTGTACCTGTCCAAGATTCATGGTTTTTGTCTCCTTGTAACTAGCAGTCTGAAAAACAGCATTGATCGACGGGGCTGGCGTCGGAGAACCAGCGCCTGATCTGTCTATACCTCGATAAACGAGAGGAGGACCGGCTTTTCAAGCAGTATTGGGATATCGGGCGAGCAGCGAAGAAGTCAGATGAGACAATTGTGGAAGGGTTGAGATGGGTGGGGAACTGAGAGAGGGAAGGGAGGCCGGGTCTGTTGACAAGTTTGTTTTGTTGGTGCTACCCGGCCCGCCCCTTGTATCATAGTAAACGCCAATGGCGGCGTTTTTCAATCACTTCACCGTTTAGCCTTGGCCAAGATCGGCAAGCGCCGCCAGGATCTCTTCCGCTGACCCCTCGATTCTGTGCACCTGACAACCGGCTGCCAGCAAGCCCTCTTCGACAGTCAGGGCAATGTCCCTTTCGTCCCCAATCAGCACAACCTCCTGCGCACGTTGGGCTTCCTCCGGCAGGAAACCAAAGCAGGCCCGGTTTTGGATCAGGGAATTGCGGGCAATCGCCAGGTATACCGGTGTGCGGGGAGACGCCATAGAACCGAACAGGTAATAGCGCTCGATCACCTTGCCGGCAAGATCCTCCGGCACCTCCAGATCGACGGTCGCCACATCGGTTCCATCGACATCGATTGGATTGGAATAGATACCAGTTCCGGACACTGCCAGCACGTAGCTGCCTTCGCCGAGATCGGCGAAGCGAAACCTTGCTTCCGATCCCAGTACGGTACTTGCCACCACCTGCCCGTCGAGAGTCAGCAGCAGCGTGTAACCGGCGCCGTTTTTCACCTGCCCCTCAATGACGCTGCTGAGGGACACAAGAGGTTCTCCTTTGATCGTACGACGGAAATCGATATGAAAGGAATGGTGGAACAGGGTATTGCCAAGACCGGGTGGTTCATCAGGGTGAGCCGTGTGGAGGTGAAAAACCCGGTCGCCAGGCAGATCCACCATGCTTACGTCGCAAATTTGCCACTTCCACATGGGAAAATTGGTCCCCGCTTCGTTCAGGGGCTTATCGATGACAACGGTTTTCACGCCACCAACCCACGACACTTCGGCCTGTGCACCATAAACACGAGCGCCACCTTCATCCAGCGCATCGAGATAGATATGGTGATTGCCATGGTTTTCGGCTGGCGTCAGGTGATGGACGCGAACCGCCTGCCAGTATTCAGTACCAGGTGTCACATCTGCCCTCTCTACGGTTACACCATACCTGACAGCATCGTTGATCGGTTCACTGCTATTCTCAGGCTGGGCGCGGGGCTCTGCCGGCGGGCTATCGGTCGGCTGCAACGGGAGTTCATCGTCCGGCGTCTCCTGCACGGGAGGGCGGGACGAGTCGATCTGAGTTATCCTGGCTGTTTCTTCGCCGGGATCATTCGCGTCTGCGGGAGCGCCACTTATCCAAACCAGAAAGCGTTTCACATTGTCTGACACGTCGTTCATCGGTCAAGCACCTCCACCAGTGCAAAGGGATCATTGGGCAGCCGCCGCACCTGACAGCCGGCATCCACGAGCATCTGCTGCTCAGTTTCGCTCACCACCTCTTCACCACCGACGATGACCACGGTCCTCGCCTGGATGGCTTCATCGATGCGGAAGCCTGCATTCAGGTCGTTAGCTCCAAGATGGATCTGCATGAGTTCCAACAGCAACACAGCGTCGTCGCGGTCACCAAACAGCACGTAGGTCGCCAACGGCCTTTCCTGGGAAACTACAGGCGAGAGATCATCATAAGTGACCGTAACGTCGGTCTCGCCATCCAACGCCAGCGAGTCCTCGAGCACTACGGTGCCTTCCTGCGGGTGGTCGACCGTCAGTTGATAGCTACCAGCCTCCACACCGTTGAAGGTGAAACTTCCATCGTCCTCCGTTTGGGTTGCCCGATTGCTTCCCTGCGAAGTACTCAGCGATACAAGAAGCCCCGCGGCTGGCTGCCCATCAGCGTACAGCAGCATGCCGGCGAGGGTGCCGCCGGTGGCTACAGGTGGCAACGTCAGGGTCAGTGTCACCGTCTCGCCGGACGGAACCATGATATTTTCGGCGATCGTACCCACATCCCCGACGTCGACCCGATAGCTTCCTGGCACCAGGTCCTCAAAATAAAACTGACCGGTGCCATCCACCGTGTGTTCGGTTACGTAAACACCCTGACGATAGATCAATATGCGCTGGCCCACGGCCGGGTCGCCATCATGGGTGGACAAGGTGCCTGTAAGACTTCCCGCTTCTGGTCCCACAGGCTCGACTTCGTAGTTCACAGTTTCCGAAGCTCCCTCCGCCAGTTCGACCTCTTCGAGGACACCCTGCCCCTCCAACTCAATCGTATAGATACCGACCGGCAGATTTGAGAAGGCATAGCTGCCGTCCCCGGGAAGAATGACCGCCCAACTCCTGCGCGTGCTGCGACCGCCTGCCTGCAGCCAAAGGGTTAACCCAAGGCCGGCCCCATTGGTGATGACGCCGGAGATGGCCCCGGATCCAAATTCGCCACCCACCGGCATTATTTGGAAGTTGATTTCGTAACTTATCGGATCCCCTTCCCGCCCGGGCACGTTGGCCGTTTCCAGCCCAGTCGCTTCGTCACTGGGCCAATCCCCTTCAACCACACGTACCAGAAACAGACCCGGACTATGCAGAAAGTCGAAATTACCGGCGGGTTTCAGTCGATCCCGGGGAGTGATCTGGCGAGGAAAGTCGGTGCCGGCCGAAGCACTCCAGGCCATCTCAACTTCAATGCCATTGACACCCTCGCCCTGCTCATTCAACACTCGACCAAAAAACACCCGGTTGTTGCCAGTCTCTTCGGGCGAGAGCAATCGTTTGGTGATCACCCTATATCGATAGCCTTCAGCCTGCGGCACGGTGAGGTTGACGGTCTCAGTGTTCCAGCCACCGAGCTTAATGCCTGCAACCGCCGCGCTGGCATCATCGGTCGTGACCCAATAGGAGCCAGGAGAAAGCCCCTCGAAGCGATACCGTCCATCGCTGGTAGTGCGCCTCGTTTCCAGTTGATCTGGACCCATACCAACGATCACCATCATACCTCGCTGGGGATCGCCGGCTGCGTCCATGACGACTCCTTCGATGATGCTCTGCTCTCCTTGAGCCACGGTGATGTCCACCTGCTTCTCAGCGCCGTCGGTCAGGTTGATATTGTCTGCCAGTACAATATCTCGCGTGAGGATCTCATAGCTGCCTCCCGCCAGTCCATCAAAGCGAAACTCGCCGAACTCATCTGTGGTCCTTGGAATATCACGATCGGCGCCCACTAACCTTAGCGCCAGGCCTCTCACCTGATCTCCGCCTGTTCCTCGAACAACGCCATGCACCAAACCGTCGCCCATCTTCAAATCGGAACGAATGATCGACGGCTCATCCTTCAACGCCTGCACGATAGGCAACTCACCGCTCAGGCCAAACTGCTGATCCCAGGAATGGGTATACCAGGACATCTGCTCCCAGGTGGGATCGATGACGCTGAGGGGCCGGGATGCCAACAACCAGGTACAGCACGAGAAGTACCAGGCGGCCGCCCGACTCTGCATAAAGCGAACGATGTCAAGCTGCCAATCCAGCTGCATGGCCGGATTTGCCTTGGCGTAGCGGTTGTCATCCCCCCAACCCACCACTGGCCCCCCTTCGGTGCTGATCACCGGCACATAAAAACCCAGCGCATCGTAGATCATCTTGCCGGCCGCTTCCCATCCCCGGAAACAGTTAGGATCGTCGAGAACCGTGTCGCCCGGATTCTTGTTGGCCGCTCGAAGCTCATTCAACATCTCCTTGGTGCGACCATCCCAGGCCCATCGTTGATACTTGTCGTAGTCGCTCCGGGTTAGCGAAATCCCCTGGGCCACAATTTCATCATAGCTCAGATCGCTGTATTGCCAACGGGCGTAATAGTCATACTCCTCCTGAGTGAGAGGCCTGCCATGCTGGTTGACCTCATCGTCCGGATAGTCGAGAGGATGGTTGAGCGTATAATTGTGAATCGCCACCCAACAGCCCCGCTCGAAGAGATCCTTGCGTCCCTTCTCCACAACGATCTCGATTGGATTGATCTTGGAACCGGGCCCCATGGCAGGCAGTGCGAGATAACCGCCCCGATCGATGACCCGCTCCGCGTCACGAATGAAATTGTCAATGACCACCTCCTTCCAGTTGGGCGGTCGGGGACGACTCCATTCTGCCGGCAGATCAGGTTCGTTGTTGCTCTCGAAGTAGAAAACCCCCTCGTCCACAAGGCGTGAAACGGTTTCAAGCTCGCGCAGGCCCAGCGTGCTGGGATTGAGCTCGTCCAGGTAGATACGGACGATCGGCATCATATCTGCCGCAACCAGCTTGCGACAGAGCTGCAAAGCCGACCCTCCCCCATCGTCCAGCACCTTTACCCATTTGATCTTCATGGCCTGGAGCTGGTCAATCCAGTAGTCCAGGCTGGGCGTCACTGCGTGGTGATAAAGGTTTGTTGACCAGTGGACCCCGCGGCCGTTGTCGCTTTTAGGTCGAGGATAGTCTGCGATGTTCATCATTGGCGCTCCTCTGTTGTGTGATTACTCGGTTATCGTCAGCCGGGAATGACTGTCATCTCTTAAAGATTGATGTCACGCAGTTCTGTGGACCGCCGTCTGCGGTCCGCCATCCTCTGAGCACATTGTTATCTGCGCAACATCAGTTAAAGATCCACCTCGTACATCCCGGAAATAAGGGTAACCTTATTGTTGTCGTTCAATTGTCGAAGTTCACTGATAAACGCCTGTTGATCAGCCTTTTTTTTCATTTCTACGCCAAACACCAACTCGTGTAAAGTACCTGCCTTCACCGTCTCCACTGCAATCAGGTTATGGTGATCCACGTATTTGTTGAAGGTATCTTCAAAGAGATTGTCGTAGGGAATATCGGCCGGGAGCCGTATCTTCAGGATCTGTTCGCTGGCATCCTTGGAAAACATATCCAGGAGAACCATTACCCAGATCAAGGCACAGATGATCAAGGTGGAAATGATGGCCAGCCCGTAAGACCGAGTGCCGCAAGCCATGCCGATAGCCATCGCGAAAAAGATAAATCCTACATCCCGTGTCTCCTTGACCGCGTTGCGGAAACGAATGATCGAGAGCGCGCCGAGCAGGGTGAAGGCCCGGGCAATGTTCGAACCGACGATGAGCATGACGATTCCTACCACCATCGACACAATAACCAGGGTTTGAACAAAAGTTTGGCTGTAGGAGGTACCGTGGTGGGTACCCCGATAGGTCCAGGCAATAATCAGGGAAAGCACGAAGCTCAGAATGATGGTAAAGACAACATCCTTGGCGGTGAACGTCTGTGTAACATCCTGAAATGCGTTGATGAACTGTTCTATCGCAGTTGTATCCATCACAGACCTTGTCGCATCACACGACAATCTTTCGCTGACAAAGCAGCCCCTTCACACCGGTATCGAAAGTGACCCACAGTCCCGGATCGCAATCTGTTCCGGGTAACGCCAGACGGCTATAGTTTACCACAGCCGCGGGCTGAAGTTGAAGTGCACTGTAACTGCCTGCGCCTGGTCATGACCCAGCACCTGCTTCAGTTCGAAACGGATCGTCGTTTTTACCCTTAGCGACATTCGATTCGCCCTTCAGACTACCACCATGCTAACATCATATTATATCCTCTGCCAGGCATCGACCCAAATCAAGCGCGTTCGGTAACTGCTCAGGCACGATCTCTGGATCACGAAACAGCCAAGTCGCACGATGGCGCGAAGCACGAAGACCACCAACAAGCTGTCCCCTTTTCGCTCTCTTCGCGCTTCGTGGTCTTCGCGGGCCTTCGTGCCTTCATGGTCCAAACGCCGCACACTTCGCAAAGCTAACAGCTTGAGCAGTAACCGCGTTCGAAAGTGCTTTTACCAGAGACCCATCGAACCTAATTCGTGTAACCGGTGTAATAATTGCTGCATCGACACATCTTAGTGAACAGGTAATCCGTTTCACTCTGCCTTCGCCAGAAAGCGCGAATCCGACATAGCCATCGACATCCAGAGAAAAGCTGTGATAAACCAAATAGACCAATCCGAAAAATCCCAGGTGAGCATATCGATCTGTATGCCGGCCTACAACGAAGAAGAGAATCTGCCCGGCATGATTGCGGATGTGGTTGCCGTAATGTCGCCCCGCTTCGATGACTTTGAGATTGTCGTCACCAACGATGGCAGCAAGGACAAAACCTGGCAGGTCCTTCAGGAACTGGCCCTGCAATACCCGCAGTTGAAGCCGGTCAATCATGAGGTCAATCAAGGTTACGGCGCTGCCGTGTTTACCGCCCTTAGCGGCGCCGGCAAAGACGTTATCTTTTTCACCGACTCCGATCGGCAGTTCAAGCTCGAAGAGATCGACCGTCTGTTGCCCCACCTGGCCGAAGCCGATATGATCGTCGGCTACCGGGCGCCCCGCCGCGACCCATTCCACCGGGTGCTCTTCGGACACGGCTGGAGTTCCCTCGTGACGCTGCTTTTCGGCTACACGGCCCGGGATATCGATTGTGCCTTCAAACTCTTTCGGCGCCCCTCTTTCGAACAAGTCGCTCCCCATATCCTCTCCCGGGGCGCTACCTTCAGTGCCGAATGGCTCGTGCTCTCCAAACGGGCGGGCAGCCGCTTTTTCGAGGTACCCGTTAGCCACCTGCCACGTCCAGCCGGCGCCCAGACCGGTGCGCGTAGCGATGTCATTCTGCGGGCCTTCGGCGAACTCTGGCGCTTCAGGGTGCGCATGTGGAAAGACTCACCCAGCCTGACGGCGCCTGCGTTGCAGCCATAGACAGCGGGAGAACGCCAGGGATGCTGGGGACTTCTTCTCGTCAGGGGCGGGCCCGGCCTGCTCTCTGCTGGGCCTGGTAGTAATGGATCAGGGGAGCGTTTCATGGCGCCTCGATAGGCCCCTGCGAATTCTTGTCATTGCACCAACAGGCTTCTTCGCCGATTACGGTTGTCACGTTCGGATTCGGGGGCAGATGGCCGCCCTGGCTGATCTTGGGCACACGATTCGGATCGTCACTTACCCCAGCGGGCGGGAGGTTGATGGCTTGAAAACCATCCGACCGCCGCTGTGGCCTCAGGCCCGCACCATGCCGGTCGGTTCATCCTATCGCAAGCTGTTTTTCGATGCACTTCTATTGCCGACTGCCTTGGCAGCCGCTCAACGCTTCCCAGGCGGAAAGCCTGACATCATCCATGCCTATCTGCACGAAGGCGCTCTGATTGGCTCGATCCTTGCCAGGCATCTCCGGCGCCCCCTGGTTTTTGATTTTCAAGGCAGCCTGACGGCAGAGATGTTGGACCATCGCTTCATTTCCCCGACCTCCTCCCTGCTTCCCCCCTTGTGCCGCCTCGAAGGGTGGATCGACCACCAGCCGCAGCGCATCATGGCCAGCTCTTCCCACGCGGCCGGTCTGTTGGTAGACCGCTACCGGGTCGCACCTGGCAGAGTGGTGGGGCTTCCCGACAGCGTCGAACCCAGGGATTTCCGTCCATCCCACCAGTTTCCTGCCGCGCTACTGGATGGGCTGCGCCGTCGATTGGGACTGTCCCCGAACCGGCCGGTGATCGTATATCTCGGGCTGCTGGCAACCTATCAAGGTATCGACAGACTGCTCGATGCCTTGAGCCGTCTGCGGGACCAACAGCACCGCCCCTTCTGCCTGATCATGGGATTTCCAAACGTGCAGCACTATCAACGCCAGGCTGAACAGCTGGGGCTTGCCGATCATGTCCTGTTTACCGGCGCTATCCCCTACGAAACGGCGCCAACCTACCTTGCCCTGGGCGATCTGGCAGTTGCACCCAAGCTGTCAGACACGGAAGGCAGCGGCAAGTTGTTGACCTACATGGCCGCCGCTCTGCCTGTCGTCGCCTTTGACACCCCCGTACAGCGAGAGTACCTGGGGGACCTTGGGTTCTATGCCGCTGCTGGCGACTCCGGTGCGCTGGCGACGGCCATTGTACAGGCTATCAAGGACCCGAATACAGCGAATCGGCGCGCCAGTCTACTGCGCGCCAAAACGATTCAGCAGTACACCTGGCACCATGCAGCCCGGCAGATCGAACATGTGTACCGGCAGCTCCTGAATCGATGGCAGATGGAACCAATGGGCCGATCGGAGAGTCACAGAAATAAGGGGAGATGATTGGCTCAGCCAGTCCCCGTGTGCTATAATGCCGGGCACGTCGAGACACGATATACCCCACCCTGGATACCGACTTATGTCTGATGAGATCGATCTGCAACTGTATATCAACGCTGTTCTGAAACGATGGTGGCTGGTTCTCCTCTCGGTGATCATCGCTCTGGTCATCGCCTTTCTCCTGGGCCGGATGCAGCCGAAAACCTACGTCACGGACGCCCGGCTGACCGTCGAGACACCTCGTTACCAGTGGCGATTCGACCCGAGCATTCAGAACCAGACCGGCGTGCGCAGGGAATTGCAGACCAGGTTCATGGACATCGGCAACAACGAGGAAACAGCCGATCGGGCAGGTGAGATTCTGTCAGCGTCGTGGCAGTCGGTGCCACCGGCAGAGGAGTTGCTGGACTCGGTGCGGGTCACCACAGGGGACGCCGGCAAGGTTATCGTCGTAGCGACATCGGACTCGCCGGAAAAGGCAGCTGAACTGACCAATGCGTGGGCCGCCGGCCTGATCGAGATCGTACAGGAGCGCTTCGGGCCGGCTGCTGATCTGGCCAGCTTCCAATCGGAAATGGCATCGGCCCGGGAGCAAGTCTCGCAAACCGAGGACATAGTGCTCCAGGTGCGCGGGGAAACTGGCCTGTTCGCGGCTGGCGAATCGCCCGACGAGCGCGAGGATTTTAATATTCATCAGCGTCAGGCAGCTTTGAAAAACCAGCGGCTGGCCGAATATCTCAACGACCTTGACAGCCTGCGCTATCTATCCAGCCTGCTGGCAGCAAGTAGCTCCGGCGAGGACATCTCGGCGCTGCCCTGGGAATTGCTCTCCGGACCGGTATTGAGCGAGCGGGGAATCATTACGCCGGAGATAACAAAAACCCTGGTGGCAGATCCGGAAGCACTGGCGGCGCTGCTTGGCCGGGAAGAGGCTTCTCTGAAGGCTACGGCGGACCAGCTTGCCGCGGAAGCCCGGGCAGCCCAGCTGCAACTCGCCGAGGACTGGCGAGCCTATGCCAACGCGTTGCGACCCTATAACGTGGCTCGCAACACCTTTTTCCACCTTGCCAACAAGGCCGACGAGGCTGACGTTCAGGCGCGATTGGATCCCGGGCAGTTGGTCCTTACCCAGGCGGCTATTGCACCCGAAACGGCCACCGCAACCCGCCAGCTGGCGCAATATGCCCTGGCTGCCGTTTTGGGCTTCATTGTGGGTGTGTTGCTGGCCCTCTGGCTGGAATTCCGCGGCAGCGCCAGGAAATCCACCGAACAACGAGATCAACCGGCTGCCACTGCCTAGATCACTGACCAACCCATGGGGTGGTCCATCGACAGACTCCGTCACCATTGGCTGCTATTTGTCTTCACCATAGGCCTCCTCCACGCCAGTGCCTACGCGTTGCTGGTGCCCGTATGGCAGGCACCAGACGAGCCGGGCCACATCGAGTATGCCTGCCTCCTTGCCTCCCAAAATCGCCCGCCAACCGCACAGGAACGAACTCTGGCTCTGGAAACAGCCATCCTCCAGAGCCTGGATCGCCAGCACTTCTGGCAGCACGTCGGGGCAACGACCCCTGATCCCTTGCCGGAACACCTGCAGGACGATCCCTTTCTCTTCCGCTCCGGCCGTCAGGTTGGCGATGAACCGCCGCTCTACTACGTAGTTCCAGCACTGATCTGCCGGACCAGGCTTTCACTGGAAGCCCAGGTTCGGCTGATTCGGCTTTGGAGCGCCTCTCTTTTTGGTCTGACCGGTGCAATCGCGGCCTGGGGCTTCGCCGCAATTACCGCGTGGCCGGGAACCCGCCAACGTCTGGGGTCTCTGCTGCTGGTACTGCTGCCCATGCCTGCCTTTATGGCTGGATCGGTTAATAACGATGTCCTTGCTACCCTGACAGCCACTGCAGTATTCGCGGCATCCCTGCAAATCCTCTGGCTCGGCTGGCGTCCGCTGCGTGGCCTTGGCCTGTTAATCTTGTTGGCCCTTGCTGTCGCCAGTAAAAAAACCAACAGCTATCTGGTGGTGTGGCTGGCGATCCTCGGCCTTGCTGCACTCTCAAAGGAGATACGCTGTCGATTGGCAGCCGAATCCCGGTCAAGACGCCGGGCATTGTCACTGGCGATCGTTGCTGTTCTCAGCCTCTCGATCATAGCCCTTCTTTTGCCATCAAAGGCGCCCGCCGCCTGGCGCGGCAGGAACCAGCCTGTTGGCACCGGACAGGTCAGTATTTCCGATGACGACAAGGATGGCTGGGCAGTCCAGGTAGTTGATCGATCGCCTGGCAAATTCGGGCGGCTCTTTCAAAGCGTGACCGGTCCACCGGCTGAATCCCTGCGTGGCAGGGTCGTTGTTGCCCGAGCGCTGGTACGCAGCCCGGGCAACGGACTCCAGCCCGGTCGATTGACCGTGCGGGATGCCGCCGGCTATTCCCAGGTCACCTTTACTGCCACCGAAGCCTGGCAAGCAGTGGCACTCAGCCATACCGTTTCCCTGGCGGCGACTTATGTCAAGGTGGCGTTGGCACCGGGTGAAGGAAAATCGATTACAGAGACTGGCCAACTCCTGGCCGACTATGTAACTTTGCATCCTGTTGGTCATGATAACACGGGTTCCTCTGATAGCCTTTTACCTAACGGTGATTTTGGCCGCACCGCCCGGTGGGGCGAACTATTACTCTTGACTCCATTTGCGCCCAGGCTGGCTGGTGGCAAAGCCTTGACGGCCGATGCTCTGCAGCGTTATGGACTATACGGTGCCCTGACATTCGCCGGATTCTGGGGTAATTTCGGTTGGCTGCAACGGCCATTCCCTATCTGGCTCTACGGCCTCCTGGCCCTGGTTTGCCTGATTGCAGCAGCAGGCGTGTTCAGGGCACTCGGGCGAGGGGATTCTGGAGAACGATGGACTGTTGCCATCTGGGTGCTGGCCCTGATACTGCTCGCCGTTCAAACCTTCGCGCCCATGATTGGACGCGACTGGCAACCCCAGGGGCGCTATCTTTTTTCCGCACTGCTGCCATTCACAGGCCTGCTGATCCTCGGCCTGGACAGCTGGTTCCGTTTTTCCGAGGATCAACACCGGATCTGGATTCTGGTCGGATTGCTTCTGGCGTTGGATCTTTTCAGTCTTCTTCTGGCTTCCCAGAGGATCTGATGCAACAGGAGTTAAGCAGTTCACCGAATGCTCAGAAGACGACAGACCGCGGACGGCAGACGGCGATCGGTGGTCGGCAGGGGGCGTCCGGTTGGTCAGGGATGGCAATCAGGAGTATTATGTGTCTCGTCACAGCTTCGAGGTGCCAACAGACCTGCCTGATGGTCCCTGCAACCCGCTGGCGGGCGTTGCCTTCTTCGACGCTGGTCAGCCAGTCGACGTGGGAACCCTGTTGCTGGATGACTTCATAGTTGTGGCCCGCCAGATAAATCGACTCATCCTGAACCCTGCAATTCGATGACAACCCCGGCTCAAATTAGCGCAGATTCCCCGAAGAATGGCGATGGCCCGGCCGGCCGGCCGGAACGACGGATAGCCATCAACTCGGGACTTCTTTTACTGGCCTACGGCTTCCAGGCAGCGGTCAGCCTGGTCATCCTGGGAGTAATCGCGCGCTACCTGGGCCAGGCCGGGTTGGGCCGCTATGCCCTCGTCATTAGTTTCATAGAGCTGTTCATTGCCTTCATCGACCTGGGCATGAACCGCATCCTGGTGCGCGAGATTTCCAAAGATCTGGAGCACGCCGATCGTTATACCAGTGTCATCTGGACCATGCGGTTGTTGCTGTCGGCGGCAATGTTGGTGATCGTTGCCATCGCCGCCTCCAGCACCGGCGACAACCAACTCTGGCTGGCGATCATGGTGTATTACATCGCCCAAACCCTCTTCCTCCTGGGCGATGTCTTCAATTCGGTCTTCCATGGCTTCCAGCGGATGGAATACCAGTTCTGGGGCGTGCTATTGAGCCAGGCGGCGTTGCTCGTTTTCACCGTCGCGGTCGTCCTGTTGGACCTGGGATTGGTTGCCCTCTTCGGCGCCCGACTGCTTGCCAATGGCCTGAAACTGATAATCGTTTGGATCATCAGTAACCGCCGCTTTGCGCAGGCTCACCTGCTGTGGGGCATTATCCCGGGATTCTGGGTAACGATAACGAACTTGCCCGGCACCCTCAGAAGATGGCGTTTAGAGGGGCGCGAAGAGGCGCGCGCCTGGCTGGACAGCCAGGGTCAGGCCCTGGGGCAGCACTGGCAGGATACGACCCTGGCATGGCGAATGCTGGTGGAATCGCTGCCGGTTGGCATTAGCCTGATTCTACGCAGCTACATCTGGCGCGGGGGAATTGTGCTGACAGTCTTGTGGCTGGGACAACAGCAGGGAGATCTGGTAAACGGTCTTCTTTATGGTCCGTTACGCGTCGTGCAGCAGATGCGAATCATCCCTGCCGCCTTCGCCGCAGCCATGCTGCCGGTGTTCAGCAACCGTGCTGAGGGGCGTATGGAAGAGTTCGATTCTGCCTTCGCCAAAAGCATCAAACTCTTCGCCGCCATCAGCCTGCTCATCGCCCTTGCCTTTACCTTTCTGGCCGATCCTATTGTGACCTTTCTGTTGGGCAGCGATATTGATCTGGCCGGCGCAGCCCAGGTGTTAGCTTTCCTCGGTTGGGTTGTAGTGCTCTACTTCCCCAGCTGGCTCTATGGCGTTGCCCTGGTTGCCCTGGGACGCCAGCATCTTGAAACCATTGGCCTTGCATTGGGTCTCCTGGTTGGGTTTCTCATCGCAAATTGGACGATTCCGGCCTACGGCGCCCTGGGCGTCAGCCTGTCGATCATCGCCGCCGAAGCAGTACTGTTCGCGGTTGGAACCGCCGCCATGTGGCAACATTTTCACTGGCGGGAATTGGCGCCCGGTCTTGCCAGAATCATCGCCGCCTGCGTTGCTACCGGCCTGGTCTTCGCCCTGGGAGATCGTTTTTGGCAGCAGCAGATTGCGCCGGCATTACCTTTAGGCGATACGCTCACCGCCCTGCTCGAATTGCTCCTGCTGGGAGGACTTGGATTGGCGGTTTTCGTCGGTGGGCTGTGGCTCTTGCGCGCCTTCGATGAGGACGAACAGGATGCCGTCCGCGCCATGCTTCGCCTCCCCAGAGGTGGATCATGAGCGGGCCAGATCGATCTCTCAAGGCGCTGGTTATCGGGCTGGATGGTGCCACCTTCGATCTTTTACAACCCATGGTAGCCTTGGGATGGCTACCAAACATTGAACGGGTATTGGGAGATGGCGCCCATGGCATCCTGAAGTCTACCATTCCACCGCTGACGGCCCCAGCCTGGTCCAGCTTCCTGACCGGCGTGACTCCGGGAGAGCACGGTGTGTTCTCATTTCAGCGCCGCCTGGACCACTCACTGGAACGCGCCTTCGTCGACAGCACTGCCATTCGGGCGCCGCAACTCTGGCACTGGCTGGCACAACAGGGACTGACCATAGGCGCGATAAACGTGCCCATGACCTGGCCGCCCCCGCCCATGCCCCCGGGCAGCTACCTGGTTAGCGGCATGCTGACGCCCGGCACGGAGCATCATTTCACTAACCCAGCTTCACTGGCGGAGCCTTTACGCAGCATGGGCTATGTCTGCGACCTCCGCGTAAAACTGAATGAGCTGGACTATCAATCGACCGCGGGAGTCACATCTATCACCCGGCAACTGCTGCAGGTGTTGAAAACCCGCGAACAGGCTATCTTCTGGCTTCTTGGCGAACATCCCACCGACCTGCTCGCCGCGGTTTTTGAAACGCCCGATCGTTTGCAGCACTGGGCCTGGCAATCCATTGAAGAACAGTTGACCAACGACGGGGGTCTGTCGCGCACGGCTCTGCACGACGGTGTTGAACGTTGCTATCGCGAGCTGGACCGGGTCGTAGGACGCCTCCTGGAAGAAGCCGCAACCCCGGACACACGCGTCTATTTCCTCTCAGACCACGGCTTCGGTCCCCTGCAACGGCGCCTGCATGTCGATCAGTGGCTGGCAGAAAAGGGTTGGCTGTCCTACGCAGGCAGCAAAGCCATCCTGCGCCGTCGTCTGAGGATGCCCATTCGTCATCTGCGAAGGATGCTGCCAAAAAACTGGGTTCGTCGGGGACGAAAGGCTCTGGCAGTCAGCCGCATTGTCGATTGGCAGCATACCGTGGCCTATTCGGGCCGCACCATGGAACATGCCATCTATATCAACCTGCAGGGCCGCGAGCCCTACGGCATCGTGCCCGCCAGCCAGTTCGATTCCCTTCGCCAGGAAATCGCCGCGGCGTTGCGGGAGTTGCGCGATCCGACGACCGGTGCGCCAACTGTCCAGGAGGTGGCGCTACGGGAGGAACTCTATCGTGGCCCATATGTCGACCAGGCGCCCGATATCCTGTTCACCCTGGCGCCGGGATACGAACCGACCTCTGAGCTGGGACCTCGGGGAATCACCAGCAATGCGCTGGCTGAAGGAGCCGGAATTCACCAATCCGGCGGAGTTTTCATGGCTGTCGGGCCAGGCATCAGAACGGGCACCGAGATCACAGCCCACAATATCGAGGATGTCCTGCCCACCATTCTCTATGGGCTGGAACTGCCAATCCCAACGGCGTTACAGGGTCAAGTCATCGAGAACGTTTTTGAAGAGAACTTTCTCCAGGAGCATCCCATCAGGGTTTCCAATCTCCCGCTGGATAGCGAGTTGGCCAGAGAGGCAGCGTTCGCAGCCCGTTCGCCCGAAGATACCGAGGAATTGAAGCGGCGTCTCGAAGCTCTCGGATACCTCCGATAAACTGGCTTCTGTCGTTGGCTATTTCATCATTGGCACATTCGCACCAACCTTTGGCAAAATAACCGCCATCGTGTATAGTTTAGCAGTTGTGAACATCGTGCGAGCCACACCTGACATTGCATCAATCCTGAGCGACGTGGCTCTGGCGGCAAAGGCTTTCTGGGGTTATCCTCGACGCTGGCTCATTCACTGGCGAGATGATCTGACGCTAACGCCCGATTTCATACGCAAGCATCCGGTATATGCCGCCATGACTTCAGGTGAAGTCGCCGGTTTCTATGCCATCGCCGGGCAAGATACCCGCTGGGCGCTGGAACATTTTTGGGTACGGCCACAGTCTATGGGTCAGGGTATTGGACCGGCCCTGTTCGACCACGCAGTCTGGCAACTCCGTACCATGCAGGCAGAGTTGCTTTTGATCGAGTCGGATCCCAACGCGGAAGGCTTCTACCGTCATATGGGTGCCAGGCAGATCGGGTTGGTGATTCACCGGCTGGAAGGACAGCCCAGGATGCTGCCGCTGCTGATCTTTGATGTCCAGCAAAGCGAATAGGCCAGGAGAGAGCTTGCTGGCGGTCGACCGAGGCCAGCAGCTCAGCCGCCCTCTTCCGGCGCCGCTTCGGGCCATCGCACTGCGTTATTCCGATTGGAACTGGAGTTGGCGAGCCGATATTGCGCTGCGTTACGTGCCTGTGGAGGCAGCATTGCAGGACGCCGGTTTCCTGCGCGGCACGGTTGGTGACACAACAACAGGCCTCTCAGCCTCCCGGGTGCCCCGCATCCTGGATGTGGGCTGTGGCAGCAAGGGAGGTGTGACCTCCTACCTGCCGGTGCAAACCATAGGCGTGGACCTGGCTTTCAATATCGGACGCATTCGACGGCATACCGAGGTCACACCGATAGTCGGCAACGGGTTGGCGTTGCCACTCAGGGATGGCAGCTTCGACGTCGTACTTTGCATGGACACGCTGGAACATCTCTCGGCAACGGAGCGAATCGGCCTCACGACCGAGCTGTTCAGAGTCGCGGCAGACGATAGCCTGCTAATCGTCGGAGCACCTGCAGGCGCCGGGACCAGAGCCGCTGAACAAAGCGTGAACGATCTGTTCCGAGAGCGCACGGGAGAGGATCATCCCTGGTTAGCCGAACATCTGGCGGCCGAACCGCTGGAGACCGAAACCCTGCGAGAGCTCATGGCATCCGCTGCCTCTCGCAGATTCAAAGAATTCGATCTGAAGCTGGTACCCAACACGACTCTCGCGCTTTGGCAATCACTTCAGCAGGAAGGCCGATTACGGCACGTCCACCGCTTGCTGTACCAACCGCTTTGGACGTTGTTTCGAGACCGCCACGACCCACCTGTCTACCGGCAGGTTTGCGTGGTGAACGGCCGTTGAATAGTGTTTGATCTATGACAGCAAAAACCAATCGTCTGGTCATCATCGGCCTGGACGGCGCCACGTTCGACTTGATTGAACCCTGGGTGGCAGCCGGCGAGTTGCCCTACCTGAAAAAACTCATGCAGGAGGGAGCCTGGGGTCCGCTTCGCTCGGTGATCCACCCCTTCACTGCACAGGCCTGGACCTCCATGGTCACCGGAACCCAACAGGGTAAGCACCGGGTGTTCGACTTCTGGGAGCGCGATTTCAGCACCTATGGCTTTCGCCTGCTCAACGCCAGCCATCGTGCTATGCCGGCCCTCTGGGATTATCTCGGCAGGGACGGCAAGAACGTCATCATTGTCAATCTGCCACAGACCTTTCCACCGGAACCGGTGCGCGGTGTCATGGTCAGCGGCCGGGACACGCCAGGCCTGGGAGCAACCTACACCTATCCGCCGGATTTGAAGGACGAGCTGGATGACGCCGCAGGTCAACCCTATGTGATCGTACCTGATGATTGGCTGTGGATGCAACGAAAGCGCCCCGACCGTGCCCGTGCCGAGCTGTTGCGCGAGATCGACGTCCGCTTCGACGCCGTGACCCATCTCATGGAAACCCGGCCCTGGGACATGACATTTTTCGTCGTGAGTGCCACAGATGGCGCAGCCCACTTCTTCTGGAAGTACCACGATCGCTCTCATCCCTTGCACGACCCGCAAGAGGCTGCCCGTTATGGTGATACCCTGCTGGAGGTTCACCGGCAATGTGACCGGCGAATCGGTCAAATGATCGAGAGCCTGGATGACGATACCAATGTGCTGGTCGTTTCCGACCATGGACAGGGTCCGCTCGGTCCCCAGGCCATTCATCTGAACATCTGGCTGGAGGAGCAGGAACTCCTCCAGTTCAGGAGCCAGGAAAGCAGGCGTGGTGTGCGAGAGTACACTACAGTCTGGGCTTCCCGAGCCGTCCAGCGGGGCAAACGTTCCCTCTATGGCCGTATTCGTTTTCAAACCCTTACCAAGCTCCGCCGCCTGTGGCCCGACAGCCTGCGGATCCGCCTGGGCGCGGAAGCCTTCTTTCCAGATGTCGATTGGAGCAAAACCCTGGCCTACAGCGAGGAACTGCGGGGAAATATCTGGATCAACCTGCGCGGCCGCGATCCCCAGGGAATCGTGGAGCCAGGCCAGGCGTATGAAGCCCTGCGGGATAACATTATCTCCACATTGCCTCAGTTGACCGATCCCCAATCCGGAGCTCGCCTGATCCGCCATGTCTGGCGCAGGGAAGAACTTTATGACGGTCCATACCTGGAGCATCTTCCCGATCTGATCGTGGAGGCAGACTATCCAGATATGTTCAAGCCGCACGCGGCCTATCGGGGTTGGGCGGCGGCTCGCCAGCTCTCGCCGGAAGAGATGGCTCAACGGGCCATCACCGGCTGCCATCGGATGAATGGCGTCTTCATTGCCTGGGGACCCGACGTTCAATCCGCCAGCCAGTTAGGGCAGGCATCGCTGATCGACATTGCCCCAACAGCGCTTCACCTCCTGGGCCAGCCAGTGCCGGTCGAGATGGACGGCCGCGTGTTGAGCGAAGTCCTCGCAGATGCCGACAGCGCAAGAGTCTCTACCGCAACCCTGGAGGAATTAGGCTTGGATGGCACTGGAATCGAACGGGGCTATAGCGACGAGGAAGCGGACTATGTGCGCGAACGACTGGCCGGTCTGGGCTATCTTGGTTGAGCCAGGTGAAACATGATCGATTGGTACAGCGTATTGACTAATGGACTGTGGATCCTGGGCCTGGCAGTGATACTGGCCGCTTTCAGCTACACCGATTGGCGCCGCGGCCTGAATTCGCCCAAAACCAGCTTGCGTCAGGCTCTGGCATCCTCCCGATTTCTGGCAGTTTTCAGCCTGGGCATGGTGCTTTTCTGCGCCGGTCTCGCCCTCACCAGCGGTCGATGGTGGGAAATCGCTGCCTGGGCCCTGCTGTCCGTCGTGTTTGCCTGGCAGGGAATTTCCTCGTGGCAAGCCTGGAAAAAGACCGACGACGCATGAAACTCACCCTCTTACATACTAACGACATCCACGGTCACTTCGATGAACTGGCGCGCCTGGTTACCATGGCGCGGCGAATTAGAGCCGAGGTCGAGTCAGAGGGCGGCCACTGCCTCCTGATCGATTGCGGCGATGCGGAGGACCGTACCGTTCTCGAGGTCGCGGTGACCAGAGGCAACGCAGCTATGGCCTACCTGCGAGCCGCGGGCTACGACCTGGCAGCCGTGGGAAATGGTGCGGCTCTTTCCTTTGGGCCCCAGGTCATCCCAGCCATGGCAGAGGCGGCTGGCTTTCCCTTCATGGCAGCAAATCTTCTGGACGAGTCGGGGAACCTCACCACCGGTTGCACAGCCTCGGTGATCAGAGAAATCGGCGGTATCCGCCTTGGCTTCATCGGCATGGCACCCCGCTGGCATTTCTGGCGGCTTTTTGGCATTGAGACCCCGGAGTCGGCCCCGATCGTCATCGAGGAGATCGAGAAACTCAGAGCTGACGGGGCCCAGCAGATCGTGTTGTTGTCTCACCTCGGTTTGGCAGCAGACCTTCAGATGATCCTGTCAATTCGGGATATCGCGCTGATCCTTGGCGGGCATAGCCACACCACCATATTCAACGGCCTGATTCAGTTCGATACTCTGATCGCCCAGGCTGGAGATTACGGGCGGTTTCTGGGCCGGGTTGACCTGCACATGGACGATGCCACGGGCGAAATCCTGAGTCGCTCAGCCACGCTGATCCCCCTGGATCCGGCCATCGATCCCAATCCGGCTGTGATGGCAAGAATAGCCACACAAAAGGCCCACGTGGCCCAACTCTTGCAGCAACCGGTCGGTCAGCTGAGCGAGGCACTCAGCTTCGACCCCATCGAAGAAAGCCGCGCGACCAACCTGCTGGCCGATGCGATCAGAGAGCGCACCGGAGCCAACGTGGCAATCTGTTTTCCGGCAAACTTGCTGGATTCCATCGATCGGGGCACCGTGATCCTGGGCGATGTTTACCGGGCGTGCAAGTCGCCGGCCAATCCAACCTGGCGCATATTGACAGGCTCGCAACTGCTGGAAATGCTCGAAGTCGCTTGCGATCCAAAACGGGCCGAGCGTATCCCGTTCTGGACCCGGGGACGCCCCCATGGCCTCATTGCCGTCTCCGGTATGACCGCAAGATTCGACCCTGCTGCCCCGCCCGGGACACGAGTCACATCGGTGACGGTGGGAGATGAGCCGCTTGTCCCGGACCGTCATTACCGGGTCTCGGGCGGGGCAGCCGAGATGACCAATTTAGGATGGCAGGATCAGCGCCGCCGCCACGAATTGAGTTTTGAGCTGAACGACGAGGATGCAAATTACGAGGTGCCCACAACCCTGCGCGATGCCCTCGAGGAATATCTTCGCAAACACACACCGGTCACGTCGCCGGAGACAGGACGCATTGGAAGGGAGAACCGACCTTGACGCGCACTCGTACCGCCTTGCTGTGGGGACTAATTCTGCTCATCGTTGGGACCGGCTTTCTCCTGTGGAATTTCGGCGTATTTGCCGACTACCAGGAACCGGCGCTGTGGGTCATTGTTATCTTTTTCGCCCTGGTCGGTTTGGCATTCCTGATCAGTTTTTTCATGTCGCGCCAGGACTGGTGGAAAGTAATTCCCGGTTTCACCTTACTGGCCGTAGCTGCCGTCATCTTCCTGAGCAGCAGGGATGTGCGTGCCGAATGGATCGGGATTCTGCTCTTTCTCGGCTTAGCCCTGGCCTTCGCTGTCATTTTCTTCAGCAACCGCAAGGAAAACTGGTGGGCCCTTATCCCCTTTGGTTCAATGGTCGTGATGATAGCCCTTGTGTTGTTGGCCGATCTGGACCTTTCCGAACACATGTTGGGCGCCATCCTCTTCGGTGGCATGGGGCTGGTTTTTCTGGCGGTCTACCTGCTGGCCTACGATCGTTCCCAGTTCCATTGGACACTGATCCCCGCGGCCGTGTTGTTCATCATGAGTCTGGTCTCGGTAACAGCAGGCGTGGCCAAGTCCAATCCAAACCTGGCCGATCCCATTCGTCTCTGGCCGGTGCTTCTGGTCGTCGCCGGTGTCGCTCTGATCGTTTTTGCTCTTGCCCGCCGCGGAAAACCGGTCGTCGAGCCGGTGGAACTGCCGGCCGAACCCTCCCCTTCGGAAGCTCAATCAGTGCCCGGCACCTCGGTCATCGAGGTACCGGAGGACTATTCCAGACCTCAACCCGCTCCCCTCGAAGAAGAACCCCTCCCCATGGAAAGCGCGGCCACGGCCAGCAGTGTTGACCTGGAGAACAGCTAACGTTTATCGCAGCATTTCCGCTCGTCAACTGCGCTTTTTTTTTCAAAACATCAATTCACTGAGCGCCGAGGCGATATCCAGCGAAGCCCGGGGTCTCGCCAATGCTTGAGCCCGTTGTCGCATGGTCGCCAGCGACGAATTGCCGGGTGTTAGCCATCGACTAACCGTTTCGCCGATTTCCCTCGGATCCCTGCTGAAAACCCCCACCCCATTCTCCACCACGAAGTCCACGTTGCCCGTTTCCTGGCCGGGAATAAAATCACTGAGGACCATGGGAAGGCCACTGACCAGGGCCTCGGCGATTGAGCCCGGTCCAGCCTTGGTCACCAGGCAGTCGGCAGCCATCATCCATGTGGCCATGTTATCGACGAAGCCATGCACGGTCACCGTTCCAGGCCAGGAACACCCTGTCAGATGCCGGCGGAGCGACGCGTTGCGACCGCAGATGATGGCCAGTTGACCCTCACGCTCCGCCAACGACATCGACAGAGCCCTGGCCGTGTCGGCCATCTTCCCCATGCCTTCGCCGCCGCCCAGTAACAACACTGTGGGGCGATGATCCAATCCCAATACTCTGCGAGCTTTTTTGGCATCGCCAGAAGGCTCCAGAAACTCCAGGCCCACCGGTAGGCCCATAAGATGCACCTTGTCTCTCGGCACGCCGGCCGATATGGCGGCGCGCTGCACCTCCGGACAGGAAGCACACAACAAATCAACATCGGGATCGTACCAGACGGGATGGGCACTGGAGAGATCGGTAACAACGGTGGCAAAGGGAATGCCCGGAATAAAACGCCGCAGCCCTTGCCGGGGAAGCTGGTTGAAGAGCGGGTGCACGGAAACGACCAGGTCTGCCCTATGGCTGCTGAAGAAGGCCGCTATGCGCCCTCGATGGGTGAGTTGGACCAGCCGGTTGGCCAGCCGCCAGATCGTGGGCTGTTCCCCTGCCCACCACAACGTTCGCCACAGCCAGAGGTGATCTTCAACCAGCGGGCGGTAGGTACGCGGCACCTGGTTTAGGGGCCACCCACCATAATCGACCAGCAAATCAACCATCTCGCAGGACACTTGATCTCCATGCAGGTGATGCAATCCCTGACTCAGCGCATGGGCCGCCGCTCGATGGCCGCCGCCAGTATCTGACATCAGGAAAAGTACCCGTTTCGTCATTGTCTGTCACTTGATAAAGAACACTCCTGCCGAAAGCCTGGCAGGAGAGGGAATGTGTTGCGAAAACGGGCTCAGGCTGGCGTCGCCCGGTTGAACCATGATGTCATGCTCAGACATCGGCCACACCATCAGAATCTCCGAAAAAGACGACCAGGGATTTCCCTTCGTAGCGGGCACCCTTTACCGGCAGTCCCGCCAACACGCGCGGCAGCGCAATGTTGCGTTTCCAGTTTGCGATGTGAACGATCAACTCATCATGCATGGAACGGGTGAGTTTGATGTCCGACTTCTCGACAAAGGGCAGGGAGAGTTGTAGCTCGTAGATCCCATCAACCTTGCGCACCTCCTGGGAAACCCCGCTGAAAAACACCTCGGTGGGATCGACGTTGTTATAGAGCGCGGCGCCCATGTAGCGTAGCATGTCCACGCCCACTACCTCTTCGTCGAACCAAGGCACGTCGAAGATGGGCAGCGGCGTGAAGGCCTCCTCCACATACTGGTGGTACTTGGCCTGAATTTCTTTCCACCGGGAAAAATAGCCATTGCTGACCGTGTCAGGGATCATCCGATTGCACACGACCATATCGGTGGGATAGCCGTACAAACTGAGGTAAGTCAAGGCCCGTTGGGCCTCCTTGACGACCATCTTTTCTGGATTCAAGACCAGCCGCATGGAGGCAACATCGGGGTCGCTCAGCAACTCGCTCATGCCGCCTAACTGACGGATAAGCTCTTCCACGCTATCAAACAACTGCTCTTCGGGCAATGGAAAATCGGCCATGTGTTTTAACATGGGCCCGGCAACCTTCATTACGGCCCGCTCGAAGGGTAAGATCTTATCCAGATACCAGCGCGCCATATCGGGAAAGGCCAATAGCTGGAGCGTGGCGCCGGTTGGTGCGCAGTCCACCACGATAAGGTCGTACCTCCCCTCTTGAGCCAGATTGTTGATCTGCATCAGGCTCGCCAGCTCCTCCATACCAGGCAGCACGCTGGTTTCCTCGGCAATCAGATCGTCCATGCCGCGCCACATAAAGAGTGCCGATAGATACTCCTGCACCTGCCCCCAGTGTTTTTCCATCTGGTGCAACAGGTCGATCTCTTGACCCCACAGCTTCGGGGCCAGCTGGGTTGGCTCATTGCCGATCCGCATGTCAAAGGAATCGGCCAGGCTGTGGGCAATATCTGTACTCAGAACCACCGTCCGATAGCCCATGTCGGCCGCCCGCAGTGCAGTTGCTGCGGAGACGCTGGTCTTGCCAACGCCTCCCTTGCCGGTAAACATCAATACGCGCATATCGATCCCTTTCCCTGTCAAATCCTGCGCAAAGTGCACAGAGTATAGCACGGCGCAGAACGAAAAACTCCCGGAGTATGACGCCGAATTGGAATTATACCATCGGCTACAGAGCCCGCAAATCTGCAATTGCATCCCACTCCCAATTTTAGGGTAGGTTTGACAAACCTACCGCTCGCGGGTATAGTATTTGCCATGTCACAACTTAACACGACCCCCCCCCTCCTGTCGTGGATTTGTCGCGTACGGAGGATCGCATCCCAATGAACGAGCTCGGTTCATGGCTTCGCGAGACCCGTGAAGCTCAGAATTTCTCTCTCGCCGAGGTAGAGGATCGCACTCGTATCCGGCAAAAGTTCCTGGCGGCCATGGAAGCCGAGGAGTGGAGTCTGCTCCCTGGCGACGTCACGACCCGGGGGTTTTTGCGAAAATATGCCGCATTCCTGGGCATGGATCCCGACGAGGTTATCGAGCTTTACCAGCAACGAGGGTTGCCGCCTGACGAGGTTGCAGTCCTCTCCGAGCCCCTCGAGGAACGTCCATTAGACTATCGCCCCATCGAGATGGAACTGGCCGAACAGGACAGAGAACCTCTGCCGTGGCGCTGGATCGGATTGGCAGCCCTGGCAGCACTCATGGCAATCGGGGCCCTCTACGTTCTGACCTTCCAGCGGAACTGGATACCAAACGTAGCTGCCACGTTGCCCGATGGTTCCTCTGGTACCGGGATTGTGATCACGGAGGAAGAGACAGCCGAAGCTACGGCGACGCGTATCGTACTCCGGGTTACGGCGACGCCTACCGACACACCGACTGACGCACCCAAGACAACGCCAACGGACGTACCCAAGGCGACGCCGGCGCCGGAGACAGGCAACGCAGTCACCACGGGCAACAATCCGACGGCAGAGCCTGAAGAAACCGTTGCCGGGGAAACACCGACGCCCCCTGGTGAGGCGATCGAATTGTCTGGAGATGGCCTGACCCTGGCGGTTGAGGCAACGCAGCGCTCCTGGATACGGGTAATTACAGACGGCACGATTCGCTATGAAGGCATCCTGGAAAAGGGTGACCAGAACTCGTGGCAAGGACAGGAGACTATTGTCCTGCGGACCGGAAACGCTGCAGGCTTAATGGCGACCCTGAATGAACGACTATTGGACCGGTTGGGCGGTCGCGGCGAAGTTGTACAGATGCAATGGAGTATCGACGGCAAACAAATCGCCGAAACAACGCCGACTCCGACCGCCACGCAGCCTGCTGAGACAGGTTAGCCCGGCAATTAGGAAACCTCGCCGGGAGCTTGACGGGCTGCGCCAATGTGGCTGAGCAGCCGCTCGTCTGCTAATGGCTATCATGGCGCGGAGAGGTGCTATCCAAAAGCCCTTTCCGCCCATTTTTTTTGTGATCCATGACAAAAAAGAGTAAACCGAAACCGCAATCGACCTATTATCTTTTGACCCTGGGCTGTCCCAAGAACACGGTTGACAGTGAGGCAATGGCCATGCTGCTGCAGCGCGATGGCTACGACGCCACTGCTGATCCATCAGCCGCAGATGTTTTGATCGTCAACACCTGCGGCTTCCTGGAGATAGCCAAAGAGGAGTCCATTGCGACTCTTCAGGAACTCGCCAACGGCAAGAGTCGCCGGCAGAAATTGATCGCCGCCGGTTGTCTGGCCCAACGCAACGGCGAGGAGATCGTGGCCCGGGTGCCCGAGGTTGACGCACTGTTGGGCACCCGTCGCTGGATGGAAATCGTGCCGCTGGCGGAAATACTGCGCCGTGAGCGCCACGGCCAGCGTTACGCGCTGTTGGGTGACCCCGAGCAGAAGCCCGATGGGTCTGTCCTTCGCCCCTCAGTGCCCACAGGCAGTGCCTATCTCAAGATCAGCGACGGGTGCAACGCGCCCTGCGCGTTCTGTTCCATTCCTTCCATCAAGGGAAAGCTACGCAGCCGGCCCTTGCCTGCCATCATCGACGAAGCCGCAGCGCTGGTGGCCGGTGGCGCTCAAGAACTGGTCGTCGTTGCCCAGGACAGCACCGATTACGGCCGCGATTTCGGTGAGCCAGACTCGATCCCCCGACTTCTCTCAGCCATCTGCCACCGCCTGCCGGAGTTGCGGTGGCTGCGGCTGATGTACGCTTATCCGGGCCACGTCAGTGATCGCCTCATCGAGGTTATGGCTTCTGAGGAACAGATTGTCCACTATCTCGATATCCCACTCCAGCATGGACATCCCGACACATTGCGTCGCATGCACCGGCCCAGCAACATCCAGTGGGTGTACAATACGGTTGAACAGTTGCGGACTGCCATGCCTGATATCGCGCTGAGAAGCACCTTCATCGTCGGTTTCCCCGGCGAAACAGAACAGGAATTTGCCGGGCTGCTTGATTTCATCCAAGCCATTCAGTTTGACAAGGTTGGAGCCTTTCCCTTCAGCACAGAACCGGGCACGCCCGCGGCCGATCACCCCAATCAGATAGCTGAATCGGTCAAAGAAGATCGCTGGAATCAAATCATGGCGCTGCAACAATCGATTTCCCTGGCACGGAACCAGGCACAGATCGGCAGAACGCTGGACCTGCTTGTTGAGGGGCTGGGAGAGATTGACGCTGTCAATGGCGAAGGCAGTGACGGCCTGATGCTGAGCAACGGCGCGATCGTCAACCTCGCTCGCTCCTATCGGGAGGCACCTGAGGTCGATGGGCTGGTGTTGGTTCCGGGAGAGGCGCTGCCACCGGGCCAGATGTTAACCGCTCGTATTGAAGGAGCCATGGCTTACGATCTGATCGCCGAACCTGTGCTGGACGCGCAAGCAGCCAGTGTATCGTTCACACCGGCTGCTGATCTGACGCTGTTTCAATAGGTCTGGCGGTTGTATGAAGCTCTTCCTCCCGCTAGCCACCGATCAGCCGGGACCAGAAACTACGTTTCTCTCCAGGCTGCTGGTAGGGTGATTGCTGGCCATACCCGGTCGATTGCTCATAGGGCGACGACTGGGACGGCGGAGTCTGAGGGGACTGTACCGCCGTCGGAGCTTGACGGGCCATCAAATTGGCAACGGCATCTTCCAGGACCCTGACGCGGGTTTCCATACGTTCCCGATAATCTGCGTGGTGCCGGCGAACTTCCGCCAGGTCACGCTCCAGGCTTAACATGCGCTCCCGCACACTGGTATTCTCGTCCTTAAGATTCAGATTATCCTGAATCATCACACCCAACATGTCCCGGCTGGCCAGCTGGCTATTCAAAATGATCTGCTGCGTATCATGAATCGATGAGACCGCATCGCGCAGGAATTGGGCTGCCGGCACCATGGGCTCACTGGGCAACAGGGGACCGCCATCGTCATCTGATGTTATCGCCGGCCCTTCGCCGTTCGCCGATGGCGCCTCCGATACCGACGGTGTGGACTCTTCGTCCAGCTCATCCGGCTCTGTTTCGACAGAATCGAACCCGGCTTCCGCTGGAGACACCGGGCCCTCAGCCAGGCGCTCAGCCACCTGCTCGTAGGTCCAGCCCTGGTTCAGATAGGCCTTGACCTGGCGTAGAATCGCGACATCTTCGCCGGTGTAACGACGATGGCTGCGCTCATCCTGGCCAGCATTGCCCAGGTGAAGATAGTCTTCAAAACGCCGTGACCAGCGACGAAGGGTGGCCGCGCTGACGCCAAGCATTCCCGCAACCTGGGAAGGGCGATAGAGCTCGGTCGGTGAAGGCCCAGATTCAGTGGTGTTGGCAGCAGGCATAGGCAATCTAATCCTCGTCTACGACACGGAAGTCGGCGTCCACGAAATCATCCTGGTTCGACCCGGCACTGCCGGTCGATCCTGTTGACTGATAACTGTCGGCGGAGGGTTCAGCACCCGCAGTTTTTTTGGAGCCCGAGCGGTATTCGTCGACAACCGCCTGCGGGGCCATGTTGATCAAGAGTCGGGTCAAAAGTATCAGTACGGCAACATCGTCGAGCTGGCCGAGCACCGGAATCACGTCGGGTACTAAATCGATCGGGAATAGAAAGTAACCGATTCCCAGAATCGGCACCAGCGCCTTTAGCATGGTCGAAACGCGTGGGTCCAGCATCAAACGCCAGCTAAGCTGGAAGCCTTCCAACAACTCTTCGATTACATTTGTTTTCATTAGTCTGATCTCCGTTGAGCGATGAAATATCCGCTTCTTGATAAAGCTCCCGGGACACACCGGTGACGGTTTGCCTCACCTCTCTGTCCGTTGTGAGCGATTCCATTATTGTGGCCCAGCCATGAACGGTTTTCATCGCGTGAGCGTATTATACAATCCCATGATCGATTCCGCAAACCGCTCATGGCAAACCGTAACGCATTCGATACCAGCCAGGGATCGTCACCAATGTACTCTTTGAGCCAGAGCCTGAACAACCATTCCCTCTCCCTGTTGCGCGCTATCGCCGAGCTCAACGGCCTGACGCTGCGCAGCAACAAGGTCCGAACTGCCGTGGCGCAGATTGAAAAAGCCCTGCTGAACGGCGATCACCTGGCGATCCTTCTCGCGTCGTGCCCGGTTTCGGCGATAGCTGCCCTCGCATCCCTTCAAAGTTCAGAGGGACGGTCGCCCTCTGCTCCGTTTGAGCGCGAGTTCGGAAGAATCCGAACCTTTGGCCCTGGCAGGCTCGAGCGGGAGAAACCTTATCGAGAACCACTGAGTGCTGCGGAGGAACTCTGGTACCGGGGGCTTATCCACCGCGCATTCGCGCAGGGGCCGAATGGCATGGTAGAGTTCCTTTACGTGCCCGACGACCTGCTGGCTCTGCTGCCGTCGCCACGATCGATAGACATGCAGTTTAACCTCGCGGCTTCCCTTGCGCCTCGGACACCTATCCCCGCCACCAATGCGCTTCTGCAGGATGCCTGCACACTTCTCTGCCTGGTCAACCAGGGCGATGTGCGCCTGACCCGGACCAATGATCCACTGGCATGGCGTGCCACTAGTCTATACGATCTAAACCGCCAGATGTTGCAGCCTCTGGACGAGCCCGCTCAGGCAATCGACCCTGAAGCTCCCGGCTCACCCCTGGCGCTCTTATTGTCCCTGGCGGCCCACCTCGATTGGCTCAAACCTGACGGTTACCGGCTCGCCTTGACTGGTCCAACCGTTGCATCCTGGCTGGAAGCGGACCGCGCTATGCAACGTCGGATCCTGATGGGCGCCTGGAACCGCGCGACAACCTGGAACGACCTTTGTCGAGCCCCTGCTTTGTGTTGCGAGCAGACCGGCAGTTGGTCCAACGACCCGGTCGCGACACGTAACCGCCTGCGCAACCTGCTGGCGTTGCTGGACTCCTCCGAATGGTACGGTATCGATGATTTTGTCGCTGCAGTGAAAGCCCACCAGCCCGATTTTCAGCGTCCCGCCGGCAACTATGACACGTGGTATGTTCGGCAACGGAATGCCCAGACCTTTCTGCGTGGTTTCGAGAATTGGCAGGCGGTCGAGGGAGAACTGCTTCGTTTCATCGTTTCCGGTCCTCTCCATTGGCTTGGAATCACCGATTTGGCAGCAACAGATTCCCAACCTGCACCACCAGCCTTCTTCCATTTCACTCGGGATGGCGCGAGTTGGATCGTGGATGACCGGCCACCGTCGGAGCCGGAGAGCAACGGCAGGATAACCGTAGAACCTGATTTTTCCCTGAGCGTTTCTGGTGACAGTCCTCTCAAAGATCGTTTTCAGGTATCAAGATTCACGGTCTGGGAGGCGGCCCCCGAACGGAGTGAGCCCTCTCCTGTGTTCCGCTATCGTATCACGCAGACGGCCCTTCGCGACGCGGCAGCGCGGGGAATCACCGCCGATCGGGTCCTGTCGTTTCTCCAGAGTCGAACATCCGACGATCTGCCTGCCAACGTCGTTGCAGCCCTGAAACGCTGGCACGAGAAGGAATCGTAGGCTATAATGGGCCATTGTCTCCCGGACCCTGCGTTCCCAACTCGTTCTGAAAGGGACTGACATCTTATGGAAACTGGCGCAACCTTGCTGCCTTTTGTCATTCTGGCCATCATCATGGTCCTTGCCAACCTGGAGACCTACAACCAGGCATTTCGCTGGATCACATACATCGCAATCATCCTGCTAAACCTGTCTCTTCTGCTTTTCGGCCTTCTGGGCATAGCCGCACCATCGTTGTCGGTGCCGGGCATGAACGAGACGACGTTAGCCGCCTTCGTAGTATTTGCACGAGCAATGGGTATCGCCAGCGTCGTTGCGTTTTTCCCTCTGCTGAGGCCAGTCCGAAGTCTCCTTGCCCGCTTCATACCCATTGATCCCGATTCCACCGTTCACACGACGGCTCTGGTTTTCGCTGTTTACCTGTTGGGCATGGGCCTGGGACAGATCCCTTTGATGAGTGATCCAGCGGCCCTGGAAGGATTCGGTCCCATCGGCGTCACCACAGCCTTGATTTGGGCACAAGCCGTTGGGATGATCCTGTTGACCTTCGCCGGGATTGGGACCCTTATCCGCCGCGACTGGCGCGAGAGCATGGAGCGTCTGGCAATCAAGCCCGTTGACCTCCGCCAATTGGGCATCGCAATGGGGGCAATCCTGCTGCTGCTTGCTGTCCAGTTCGCACTGAGTTACGGCTGGCAGGCCATTGATCCCGAGGGTTTCCAGCAGATCGAGGATGCAGGCAACCTGCTTCTGGGTGATGTCAACGGCCTGTTCGGTGCGATTACCATCGGTCTGGCTGCCGCCCTGGGTGAGGAGTTGATCTTCCGAGGTGCCCTTCAACCAAAGTTTGGTCTGATCCTGACGGCTATCCTGTTCACTGTACTCCACAGCCAGTACGGCATCTCGCCCGCAACAGTGTTGATCCTGGCCATTGCACTGCTGCTCGGCGTCATGCGCACCCGCACCAACTTGACCGTCTGCATCCTGATCCACTTCGGCTACAACTTTCTGGGCGTCATGCTGAGTTCACTGGGTCCCTGACCTATGTCCCATGAACCTGAGGGCTCCCGGCCGACAGATGATCAGGCTGGCGAGCGATTACGCCGTCTCCGCCGCCTGGGTGTTCGACGCGGCCGCCAGGGCCTGGCAACCTCCCGGCCATCCGAAAAGCCGCGGGAGAAGAACGGCGATCCTTCAGCAGCAATCGAATCCCCCGCTATCCGTTCCTTGAAAGAACTGGCAGGAGCACAGGAGGTCTTCACTCCCCACGGGCCCTGTCTGGTAGCTGAAACCGGCTACGATCTTGGCGAAGTGCGAGGAGGTTTACCCCTCGTCACGGCCCTGACAATAAGCGGTGCAGCGGCTGCCGGCTGCGCACGGAATCCCGCTCTGGCCGATTTCGATTTCCACCACGCAGGCTTCATCGATACTGAAACGACCGGACTTTCCGGGGGCGCCGGCACCTACATCTTCATGATAGGAATTGGCATGTTCGAGCCTGCCACCGATCGCTATATCGTTCGCCAGGTCTTCATGAGACATCCGGGCGAGGAACCGGCCCTCTTGCACGTTACGACTTCCATCCTGGCGCGTTGCCACGGGCTGGTGAGCTTCAACGGACGCGCCTTCGATGTGCCCCTTCTCAATTCTCGCTATGCAATGCACCACCAGCCGTCGCCCCTGGAGGAAATGCCACACCTGGACTTGCTCCCCCCATCCCGGCAACGCTGGCGTTTTCGATTGGCCTCTTGCGCTCTGGGCGCGTTGGAACAGGGAATCCTGGATTTTCAGCGCAATGACGTTGATGTGCCAGGTTGGTTGATACCATCCCTCTACCAGGAATACGCCCGCTCTGGCAATCCAACGGAGATGGTTCGGGTGTTTTACCATAACCGGGAGGATATTGTCAGCATGGTGCCTCTGGCAGCCATGCTCTGTGCCCCGTTCGAAGGTGATGGCGATGGCATGATCGAGTCCCCGCACCATCCCGCCGATTGTGCCAGCCTGGGCCGAAGTTTCGAGGAACTGGGATGGCTGACTGCCGGTGAACGCGCTTATCGCAAAGCTCTCGACGGAGCCCTGTCACCTGAGATTCGTTCCACTGTGCTCAACCGCTTGGGATGGATGTTGAAACGCCAGGAACGCAGAGACGAGGCCGTCGCCATCTGGAACGGATGGATAACCAGCGTTCCAGGTCCCGACCCAACCCCTCACATCGAACTCGCAAAACACCATGAATGGCACGGCAACGATCTGGCAGCCGCCCGGAAATGGACGCTATGGGGACTGCACACGGCTAAAGAGTTGCCACCCGGTTCCCAGCGCGAGCAGCTACTCTCCGATCTGCAACACAGGCTGGACCGCCTGGATCGCAAGCTATCCGGCACTCTGCCAACTGAACACAAATCATCCTGATCGACGTTCAACGCCAACCTCATATTCTTTGCTAGCCCGTGCAAATCATGGTATATTGGCGGCGCCAAGACGCGATGCGTCATGAACGTTATCCCAACACCAGGAGTATTCCCTATGACCCTGAAATTTATGTCGGACGAGTGGGCCAAAGGCCTGATGGAAGCCGTCAATGAAAGCGAAGCCTATCGGGCAGCAGCAGCCGACTGGGAAGGTGATTTTTTTTTCACCTCCGACATGGGCGGCGCTGAAACTGCCACCATCTACATTGACCTCTGGCATGGCAAGTGCCGGGAGGCCTTCGCCGTCGACGATCAAGGCGAAAAATCGCCCGATTTCCTGGTCAGCGGCAAGGTTTCTGCCTGGGAGAAGGTAATTGGTAAACAGGTCGATCCAATTCAGGCTCTCATGACACGCCAACTCAAGTTGAAGGGCAACATGTCGAAGATCCTGCGGTCGGTCAAGGCGACTCAGGAATTGGTCAACTGCGCCACTCAAGTACCGACCGATTTTTCGTAGCAGAACCATGTGGTTTTTCAACAGCCCCAAAGTCGTGTTTGGGCAAGATGCCCTTGAACATCTCGAGGAACTTGAGGGACAGCGGGCCTTTTTTGTGACCGATCCCAACATCGCCCGCCTTGGTTTCATCGAAAAAGTTCAACAATACCTTGCCCGTGCTAACATCGAAAGTGAGGTCTTTTCCGATGTCGAGCCAGAGCCCTCGGTAAAGACCATTCGCCGCTGCGCCCTGCAAATGTCCGATTACCAACCCGACTGGATCATCGGGCTGGGCGGCGGATCGTGCATGGATGCCGCCAAGGCAGCCTGGCTGCTTTATGAGAGACCCGATGCCGACCTGGAAACAATCAACCCCATCGAGACCTACGGCCTGCGGCAGAAAGCGCGCCTGCTCGCCATCCCTACCACCTCGGGCACCGGTTCAGAGGCAACCTGGTTCACCATATTGACCGACCACAGCCTTGGCATGAAACTGTCCCTGGGGACCCAGGAAGTGCTGCCCGATCTGGCCATCGTCGACCCGAGCCTGGTCATGGGTTTGCCAGCCAGTATCACAGCAGACACAGGTATCGATGTCCTGGCCCACGCCATCGAGGGATATACGGCCACGATGCGCAACGACTTCAGCGATGGCCTGTGCCTGAAGGCGGCGCAACTGGTGTTTCGATACCTGCCCTGGGCTTATGCCGACGGCTCAGATGCCGAGGCAAGAGAGCGTATGCACAACGCAGCCACAATCGCGGGACTCGGTTTTGGCAATGCCATGGCCGGGCTGGCTCACGCCATGGGGCATTCGCTGGGCGCTGTCTTCCATGTTCCGCATGGGCGCGCTGTGGGACTGTTCCTGCCCTACGTCATCGAGTTCACGGTCAGCAACGGGGAGACCCGCTATGCCGATATCGCCCGCTTTCTCGATCTGCCGGCAGCCGATGAGGCACAAGGTGCCGCGAGCCTGGTGGCCGCCATTCGCAAGCTACAGGCAGCTATCGACTTTGCCCCCACACTGAAGGAACTGGGAATCGGCCGAGCCGACTTTCAACAGGCCTTGCCCAAATTGATTCAAAACGCTGAAGCTGACAACCAACTTTTTTTCAACGCTCGCTACGCCGACAACCAGGACCTCGAGCGACTCTTCCAATACGCCTTCGACGGCCGTCGTATTGATTTCTAACAGTTTCATTTTGCCATTATTCGTATCCCGACACGCTGACACTCTGACACGCTGACACTCCGGCACTCCGGCATGATTCCTGGCTATCTTGGAACACTTCTGCGAGTAGACCTGTCCGACGGTTCGGTCTGGGATGAACCCCTGAATCGAGACTATGCGCGCCAGTTCCTGGGCGGCAGCGGACTCGGCGCTCGTTACCTGGCTGACAGTATCGACAAGGATACCGATCCCCTGGGACCTGACAATCCATTGATCTTCATGACGGGCCCTCTGGTCGGCACCCAGGTTCCAGCCGCCGGGCGCTATAGTGTCGTCGCCCGTTCCCCGGCCACAGGCTTGACAGGTGAAGCCAACGGGGGTGGCATGTGGGGACCCGCCCTGCGACGCGCCGGCTACGATGGCATCATCATCACCGGTCAGGCCGAAAAGCCGGTCACCCTGACAATCGTCGACGGTGTCGCCGGGCTGAGCGATGCCAGCGACCTCTGGGGTCTCAATAGCTACGATACCCAGGATCGCATCAAGGCCCAGTTTCCCGAGAGACCACGCATCCACGTTGCCTGCATCGGCCCGGCCGGAGAGCGGCTGGTCAAGTATGCCGCCGTGATGAATGACCACGGCCGGGCAGCGGCGCGCACGGGAATGGGCACCGTCATGGGAAGCAAAAGGCTGAAAGCGATTGCCTGTGGTGGCAGTGGCCGCATCCCCCTGGCTGATCCTATCGCCTTCAAAAAATACCTGCGAGCTGCCATGCGTTTCGTCAACGAAGACGTCATGGCCGATGGCCTGCGGATAGCAGGCACCATGATGGGAGCCGATCTCGGTTTCATGTATGGTGATGTGCCCATTCGTTATTTCACCGATGACACCGATGCAAGGATCGAGGATTCCATCAGTGTCGGCCCGCTGATAGACGACATGCTTGACCGGGCCGTCGCTTGTTATCGATGCCCGATTGCCTGCGGACGAGAGGTCCACCTGAATGACTACGAGGTAGAACGCAGTGTCGTCGCCGGCAGCCAGGTGCCCAGGATCGACGGGCCTGAGTATGAGACGGCCGTCGGTTTCAGTGCATTGATCGGCTCCGACGATCTGGAGGGCGCCGCCTACGCCGGACATCTCTGTAACCTGTACGGTTTGGACACCATCTCCACCTCCCACACCATCGGCTTTCTCTATTACCTCTTCAACCAGGGACTGGTCAACGCCAGCGATGTCGACAGCCTCGACCTGTCATGGGGCGAGGCAAGTCCTGCCATCCAACTGGTCGAAAAGATTGCGCATCGGGAGGGAATCGGGGACCTGTTAGCTGAGGGCACCGACGCGGTAGCCCATCACTTCGCTGTTCCCGATCTGGCGGTAACTGTCAAGGGGCTGGAAGTGCCCTACCACGACCCGCGGGCCTTCTCCGGGCAGGCATTGGTCTACGCCACCGCCAGCCGGGGCGCCGATCACATGGCTGGAGACTACTACGAGGTTTTACGGGGCCGTGTCGTGCCCGAGCTTGGCATCAACCTGCTGGATCGCCACGCACAGGACCGGGAGGTCGCCGAATTGGCGGTACGAGTCATGGACTTCCGCAGCTTCACAAACTCGGCGATTCTCTGCCATCTCGAAGACATATCAGCGGAAAACCTGGTGGGATTGCTTCAGGCGATCACCGGAGAACCTGTCGACTATGCGGGAATCATGCTGGTGGGAGAACGCATCAGCACCTTCAAGCGGCTTCTCAACTTCCGCTTGGGCGCCACCCGGGCCGACGACCGGTTGCCCAAACTGCTTAGGAGATCGCTGGCCGATGGTGGTGGCACGGAGGGATTCGCGCCCGACGTCGATCTGTTGCTGGACCTCTATTATCAGCTAAGGCAGTGGGATCCGGAAAGCGCAAGGCCGCTGGCATCAAAGCTGGAAACGCTGGAACTAAGTGATTGGGATATGGAGCTTCGGGCTGCATCAAGCCAATAACACCAGGTCGTGAAAACGAATCCTTTCCCCAACTGTAACTACTCAGGTGCGACGCACTTGGCCCACATTATCAAGCCGACCTGAATTTTTTGGGCGATAATGACACCTCTGGAGCCATATGAGCAAGTGCGTTGCACCTTATGCCTGAGTAGTTGCCCCCCAACTTTTTGCTCACCAGCAACACAGTGCTATAATCAGGCACCTAACGCATTGCGGCAGCGGGAAAAACAAAGGCCGATAGAAGCAACGAGGGATGACCGATCTCCCAGCCTTCTGCCGGTCCTTATTCTGTCACCATTGCTGCAAAAAAAAGGATCGGCCTGCTGATCAGCCGGTGCGGGTTCGGAACCCGGGCTGTCAAATCTACAAAGGAAGTTTCAGACGTGGAAGAGCTGCTGGCTCAATACATTGTGCCATTCCTGGAAAATCTGTTCGCTGCCATCGGTTGGCCCGGCGTGGTCGCCATTATGGCGCTGGAAAGCGCCAATATTCCGATCCCCAGCGAGATCACCATGCCGCTGGCCGGATGGCTTCTGGTTCCCGATGGCACCGAATGGTACGAAGCCTTTATCATCGGTGGCTTTTTTGGAGGCCTGGGCTGTCTGATCGGATCGACGATTTCCTACGGCCTGGGCTACTGGGGCGGCCGGCCATTGGTTGAACGGTACGGGAAATACATCCTGGTCAGCAAAAAGGATATCGAAAACTTCGACCGCTGGTTCAGCCGCTGGGGCCAATTGGGCAACTTCGCGGCGCGTCTCATGCCCATCGTGCGCACGTTCATATCCTTCCCGGCTGGTGTCTTCCGCGTGAAATTCGTTCCATTTGCCATCCTCACCTTCCTGGGTTCATTCATCTGGTGCGGCGCACTTGCTCTGGTCGGTTGGGCATGGGGTGATCATTGGGAAGAGATCCTGCATGTCATGGGTCCCTTCAAATACCCCATCATGATCGCTCTGGTGGTCGGCGTGGTCTACTATATCTGGCATCACCTGCGCCGGGGTGTCGATCATGAGCCTCAGGCAGTAAGCACCGAATAGGTTCATGTTCCGGCATTGGGCCGTTTATTATGTTGTGGCTTTCCAGAGAAGTTTGGGGGAAACCAACCACTGCAGTTGACCACAGTCGACCTGGCAATCTGCCCACCTTTCCACAGTGAGGTAAATGTGAGCCGCGGCAGCCGTCGGCATGCGCACACCGAGAGCCAGACCGTAACCATCGGCACCCACCAGGCAGCCTGCCAGTTCCTCGAATCCCGGGTTGTGCCCGACCAGCAGAACATGCCCGGCCTCATTGGCAAGGCCTCGAACTACCTGCATCAATGCGCCACTGCTGGCAGCATAGATGGACTCCTGCCACTCGATGGTCCCTTCATAGCCGGCAGCCTCGGCAAACAGTTCAGCCGTCTGCCGGGCACGCGTCGCCGGCGAACTGACCAACAGGTCGGGCACCAGATCAACGTCGGCGAAAAACTGCCCCATCATCGGAACGTCCCGCCGGCCCCGCTCCTTGAGAGGCCGGTCATAGTCGGTGTCGAAGGACGCAGCCCAGTCCGATTTGCCATGCCGCAAGAGAGATAACTTTTTCACCGACCCTCTCCTTCCTCTTTAGTCACTGATGTTACGCAGTTGGGGTGATACCTTGCCGACCGTCGGAAGACCGCCGCGTCTCCGCATCTCCGCGTCCCCGCGTCTCCGCGTCCCCGTGTCTCCCCATCTCCGCGTCCCCGTGTCTCCCCATCTCCCCATCTCCGCATCTCCGCGTCCCCGTGTCTCCGCATCTCCGCGTCCCCGTGTCTCCGTGTCTCCGCGTCTCCGCCGTCCGTCGCCTGCGGTCTTCTGTAGGCTCATCCTTAGCCTATCCCCCCGCCCGCAGAGTCAA
>JAYELL010000069.1 GCA_034717495.1 Chloroflexota bacterium
CGCGGGGAGGGGGAGACACGGGGAGGGGGGACGCGGGGAGGGGGGACACGGGGAGGGGGGACGCGGGGAGGGGGAGAAGGGCGACATTCTGACATTCCGACACTCCGACATTCGGGCTACGCACTGGATCGACTCCAGCGCCCAATTTCGTCAGGTTGAGAATCGCTGGAATACCCTATACGGCACTTGACGCCCATGGTCGTTTATGATACACTGCTTCTGTTGCAAGTGGGCAACTGGAATGCCCTTTGGGAGATAGAATACCATGTATCGACCCTGAGCCTCTCAGGTTCAGCCCTTCATGACAGCCCGTCTTTTTTATCCAACCCAGCTTTGGAAGGAGATCCACAATGAAAGCCCGACTCTCTACGGTAATTATCCTCGTCGCCCTGCTGGCACTGACTCTCAGTCCCAGCGCCGGGGCTGCGCCACCAAACCTGCAGACCCCAGACACGATTGAGGTAGGCTTCCTGGTCGATGGCTCAGGCAGCATCGCACCGCCCAATTTTGTCATTATGAAAAACGGCATTGCCGCCGCCATTGAAGATACCAACTGCGTTCCCCATGATGGCACCCTGACTCTATCGGTCATCCAGTTCTCCCGGTCAGCCCGAGTGGAGGTGGAACCGGTGGTTATCACATCAGCCAACGCCAGTAGCGTGGGCGATCAAATTCGTAACATGAGCCAGATGGCCGACGCCACCAATTACGAAGCTGCCCTCAACCTGGCTGTCTCAACCATGCTGCTGACCACTGACTATTCAGCCATCAATATTACTACCGATGGTCTGCCCACGGTCGGAATTATAGATCCCGAAGTGCTCCGCGCCATTCCAGAAAACGCAGGCATCGACGAGATGGATGTTGAGGGTATCGGGGTTCCGGGCGATGTAAGCTTCCTGCAGAACCTGGTCTATCCCCAGCCCTTCTCGATGCACCCACCAACCGCCTGGCCCCCCGACGCCCCAGGCTGGGTCCGCCTGATCGACGACTTCAGCGACCTTGAAGCAACCATCTGCGAGAAGTTCACGGTGCTGATCGCGCCCACGCCTGAACCGACGGATACCCCTGAGCCCACGGCGACGCCAACGAATACACCTGAGCCCACGCCCACCGCAACGGCCGAACCTACGGCGACTCCCGAGCCTACGGCGACTCCCGAGCCGCAGCCGAGCCCGACGCCTGTTCCGGAACCCGCCACCATTGCCCTGCTGGGCTCCGGCCTGGTCGCCCTGGGCGCCTATCTGCGCAAACGCCGCGGCGAGGATGATATCTAGACAACCGTTAACGCTGACGCTGCTTCGTGCAGCTTAGCCTGAACCTAACTCTAATGCGTGGGGCAGACGCACCAGTTGTCTGCCCCACGTCCTTCTTTTATGACAGAATGACAGTGATCTTGAGATTTAATGGTTAAGTCCTGGCGATCCACCAATGCCCTGCTACCTCTCCTGGTAGCACTTTTTTTCCTGGTGTTGACCTTGCCGGTCTGGCGCTGGCTGTGGGGTGAATGGTGGAGCAACGAATACTACAGCCACGGCATTTTGATCCCGGCGATTTCCCTCTTTCTGGCCTGGCGCCGGCTGAAGAACGAACCGCCAACCGCCTGGTCCCTGGATCAGGGTGACAGCAAGGGCATGATCCTCCTGGTCAGCAGCCTGGCCCTCTATCTCTACTTCATGTTCGACCGGGCCTATTTTCTGGCAGCCTTCGCCATGATCGCCCTGATCGCCGGCCTGGTATGGACCTTCGCAGGCGCCACCGTTGCCAGGCAACTGGCTTTCCCCATCGGCTACCTGGCATTTATGGTGCCCCTGCCCTTTACCGAGCAGGCTACCCTTCCTCTGGCTCAATGGACAGGCCTATGCTCCGGTGCCCTGGTCCAGTTCCTTGGCCTCGACGTGACCATCGTTGGCTCCCAGGTAACCCTGCCCAACGCCGACCTGGTGATCGGCGCCCAATGCAGTGGAGTCAACTCGCTGATCGCCCTGCTGGCCCTGACGACCCTGTTAGCCTATCTGTTGGACGGCCCCTGGTGGGGACGAATAGCCCTGGTGCTTCTGTCGATCCCCCTGGCAATGTTGGGCAACATTCTGCGTGTTTCCAGCCTGATGTTCGTAGCGCGGCAATTCGGAGCCGAAGCCGCTTTCAACTACTATCACGACTATTCCGGCCTGGTTTTTTTCTTTATGGTATTCCTGTTGATGATACCCCTGACGAGACTGCTACAATGCAAAACAGTACGGCCCGAAGTATTATAGTCATCGGTCTGCTGGCGCTTGCCGCTGGCGCCCTATATCTTTCGGGGCAGTTCGGTGCCGTGCTGGGCCAGGGCGATGTGGATGGTTTCGCCCTGGTGGCCGATATCGACTATTGGCAGCGCACGCCCCGGGAGCAACAGGTCGCAGCAATATCCCCGTTCAATCTCGATCACGACCTGAACGAAGTGCCGATGACCGTGGGCGACTGGCAAGGCAAGGACATTGCGCAGAGCAATATCGGCGTGTACATCGTATTGGAACCGGAGCAATATGTGGAGCGGCAGTACTTCAACCCGCAAGGCCAGTATGTCTGGCTGACCATGATCGGGGGGCGCAGCTCCCGCACCTTTCATCCGCCCGAGTCCTGTTACGACTCCTACGACTGGCAGACGGAGTTAAGCTCCTATGCAGTGCCCCTTGAGAATGGCCAGCTTCATGGCATGTTGGTCAATGCCCACAAGGATCCATGGGACCAGCTTTCCTTCTATTTTTACCTTTTCCCCGATCGCAACAGAGATCCGGCCGATGGAATCGTGATCTTCCGGGTAACATCACCCCTCTATGACAGCGTCGACGAGACCATGGCGCTGCAGGGCGAATTCATCCGCCACTTCTTCACCGACTCCCGGCCTACTGGAGGTATTTGATGCGGCCAAAGATCTGGATCCCGGTATTGGTGGTGTTCGCTTTGATCGCCGCAGCCTGCGGCTCGAACTCAGCAGAGACGGGCGGTAGCGTCATTGCCACAGGATCGTGCAGCCTGGAGCTGCCCGCTGACCTGTCTGACGAGCAGGTGATCTGGTCGCTGATCGCCGCCGAAAGTGAATACATGGTCGGCCAGAAGATCGATGAGCTGATGCGCCTTTGGTCCGGCAATGCCCTGATCACCGATGTCGGGAACACACCTGATGACAGAACCGACGATCAGACCTGGAAGGGGCAGGACGCCATCCGCTACCGCTATGTGCGCAACATTTTTCCCAGCGCACCCATGCTGGCCGCGCCAGACGATCTGAACATCCATCTGATCGGCGCAGATCGGGCGGAGGTCACCTCGACCACCAGGATCAACCTTGAAACCTCACCCGCCGGCGATCGCTGGGAGTTACTGAAGGACAACGGATGTTGGTACCTGGACCGTCTGGAGTACAATCGCGAGCTTCAGTAATCGGGCACACGGCATGGTGAGAATCCAGCAGCGCCGCCCCGATCGGGGCGGCGCTGCTTTTTGTCAGCGAGAGGTCGATCTGGCGGCGGTTTTTATGACCCTGATTGCACCTCCGCCAACACCTGGGGATAGAGCGCCTCCAGTTTGTGGAAAAGAGGCGCCAACTTCATGGCTCGAAAGATATTTCCTTTCACATCGACCTTGCCACCGAAAAAAGCTTCCCGGAGTCCCAACTCACCCAGCCAGATCTGATGGAGGGTTTCAGCCTCCATGCTTAGATCCAGATCTGCCCGGCCAGGCACGGGACCATAGGTCACCGTCGGTGGGTTGCTCTTTCCGTCCAGGTATATTTCCGCTGGCGGATCAGTGGAGCGAAACCGGATTGTCATCTTATTACGCTTGAACTCTGCTTCGACCTCAGGGTCCTGGATCGCCTGGTCGAACAGTTTTTTTGCGACAGCATAAAAGCTGTCGGAATCCTGATAGAAAGCCACGTTATCTCCTTACTGAACGGAAGTCAGAATGGGAACAGGAAATTTCGTAGGTCCGGCTACCAGCCGGACGATCTGGTATACCAGAGATGTCACGCTGATAGCGATGACCTACAAAACTCACGCTCTCAAATTAACTTCTGTATTGACTATATCTTTCGATAGTTGCGCGCGATAAATGCAACATTGGTAACCATAGTCCTGCATCCTAATTCTGGTCCTCATCCGGACCGTAACCGCGACGGGTCCACCAGCCCAGCACGGCAGTCGCCACACCCAGGCCCGACAGACCGGCCGGCCACACATCGGACATGGCGCTGCCATCCGCGAGTTCACCTGTTTCCGCGGCGCTCTGTTGTGCTCGTCGAATCTCCTCAAGCCGATCGGGGTTAGCCCGCAGTTCGTCAGCTATCTCCCGCCTTTGACTCAGATCCTCCTCGGTCAGATATCGAGTGAAGCTGCGCAGCCCCACCTGTTTGAACTGGTGCTTCTTGAACAGTCTGTCGATCTCCAGAACCTGGTCCATCCTGACCTCGCGGCCCAGTGTGAAATCATCGAAGCGACCCTCCATGGCCAACAATGCGGTTTCCGCCAGGCTGGCCTGGACGATGCCAGGTGGCAGGTCAAAGCCACTGGCGATTTCGACATCGCCGGGCAGACGGATCAGGGCACCCTGCACAACCAGAACATCGGGACGCAGTCTCGCATCCTCGGGTGCGATATTCGGGGAGCGGGCCAGATCACAGATTACGGTACCAGGTTTGCAGCGGGTAATATCCAGAACGCGGGGAGTTGGTGAGGGTACCGTCGCGACAATTAACTCAACCTCCTCCAGGTGATCGTCGACAGTGGTGGAGATAAGGATCACGGCTTCGGGATTCTCATCTTGAATCTGGCGCTTCAGGGCAATCAATGCTTCCGGTCGTGACGCGACCAGGATGAGCCTGCCGGTCGATTGTGCCAACAGACGAGCGCTAACCTTGCCCACCGCTCCGGTCGCGCCGAGGATCATCGCTGCCGAGCCGGAAAGGTCGTCGGCGCCCATGAGATTGACGGCTCGCGCAGCCTGCTCAAGCGTCGCAACCAGGGTCAGGCTAAAACCACTGGTAATGCCGATATCAGTTCGCTGAGCCACCGCCGCGTCGGCATCACCGATCACGGATGAGAAGGCGCCGGAGCCCATGATCCTGGCCCCCATGCGTTCGGCCAGGTCGGCCGCTTTGATCAAACGCCGGGAGCAAAAAGAGGGGTCGCGGCGCAACAGTTCACGCGGGGTTGCCCCAAGTGTTAACAACACACCTTCTACCTTTTGTCCGCTGGAAGGTGATTGGGCGCCCCGGATCAGACCCACGTAGACGGGGGGAATCTGGGCGGCAGCTGGCTCGACCAGGCGGTCAGGAAGGTAACGGGTGACGCGAAAGTTGGGGTGTTTGCGCAAGGATCCAACATCGGGAGGATAGAGGACAAAGGCGAAGCGGTTCACCACTTCCGTCTCTCGCTGAAGATTCACGACCGCCGGTTCCCATACCATGTCGGCAAGGATGTTGAGATAGGTACTTTCTGACAAAGGAGCATCGGCATCTGCACGCAGGGCAGCCAAAATCGCTTCCATCACGCTGGCGGAAAGCCGGGCAGGTTCCCGATTGGCGGCACCAACCACACCGTCGTTGGAAAGGGTTGGCATCGTCGTGATAAGCTGTTCGACGCCCCGTTCCCGCAGCGCGATGATATCTTCCTCGCTGGCCGCTTCTGCAACGACCGCCTTGCCTTGCAACGCAGTGGGCGCGTGGCGACGAATGGTGTTCATGTCCCCGGCAAGAATATCGGCCCACTCAAAAGGTGTCGTATTCCGCGGTGTCCGCGGCTGTCCGGGGGGCGGCCACAATTGGCGGGGGCTTACCTGGCAGAGTTGTTGCAAAGCCCGGCCGGCGTAGCGGTCAAGGCCCGATGGATTTCCTATGGCATTTGGCAGGTTAAAGAAAATCAGGCTGTCGGCGTAATGAACATCGTTGGTATATCGGCGGACTTCCTGGGCAAACCCGTTGTGGTTCATACCCGGAACCATAAGCACGTGCTTGCGACTGAAGGTGCCAGGATAGATCTCGCTTACAATGCGTACGGCCCAGGGTTCTAGCACATCGCGAAGCCCCCCGCCATCGACGACCGGAGCCCTGCCCGGGGTTTCGAAAATCGCCTGCAAATCCTTGTGAGTGGCGCGACGGCTGCCTATCTTCAGTGTTCCGGCCATGCCCTCCAGAGCAATGGCAGCCACCTCCGCATCATTCCCGGCAATCCACTCCCGTACCTGATCCAGGTCAGTCGCTGTGACGCGACGAATCCGCACGTCGTGGTCAAGGAATCGCACCTCGTGGATCTCTTCAGGCACCGATCGTGCGCCGAGTCGAATGGCAAGGATATTTATAGTCATATTGTGCATCGATCGAAGTCATTATACGGCTGGGCAGGCAACCCGTCAAAATGCCTCACCCGACGGCGTTTTCTTCGCACCTGATCAGGAATGAGCCCTACTGCTGAAAATGATGAGGAGTGGTATGATAATCAGGATGTCAGCGTCTCCCTGGATGGTTGTTTTCAATCTCTGTGTTAGTTGACACACCCCGGGGCTTATGCTAGACTGCAAAAAGAAGCTCGAATCGTTGGCGGGACTGACTCTTTGAGAAGAATCACCCCCTATTGTTGACCATAAAAAACCCTGTAAAGATACGAAACTGTTGGTGAAAACAAATGGGCCAAGGTTCCATGCGGAATGGTTTGCTTTATCTGATGTTGCTGGTCATCATCGCCGTATTCCTGTTCAGTACGCTGCAACAGGGACGGGAGGAGGTGAATGAGTTACCGATCAGCCAGGTAGCAGCCGATATCCAGGATGGCAAAATTGAAAAGATAACTGAAAAAGATGGCGAGCTCGAAATCCTTTTTTCAGGCGGCGACGAGGCTGAGATCGCAAGCTCAAGGATCGAGCCCAACGCCGGTCTTGTAGAGACCTTGAACACACTGGGCGTATCTGACCAGGACCTGGCGCAGGTGGCGCTGGAATTTCAGGGCAGTACCGCCTGGGAGAATTGGGCGCCAATCCTGGGGGCCTTTCTTCCGATCATTCTGATCGGTGCCTTTTTCTTCTTCATCTTGCGGCAGGCACAAGGTGCAGGAAACCAGGCTTTTGCCTTTGGCAAGAGCAAGGCGCGCATGTTCACCGGTGACAAGCCCACCGTCACCTTCGACGATGTGGCCGGCGCCGAGGAATCGAAAGAGCAACTGCAAGAGGTTGTCGAGTTTCTCAAGGAACCACAGAAGTTCGCTGCCCTCGGTGCCCGCATCCCCAAGGGTGTGCTTCTGGTCGGCCCTCCCGGTACCGGCAAGACCCTCATGGCCAAAGCCGTCTCCGGTGAAGCTGGGGTGCCCTTCTTCTCCATCTCTGGTTCCGAGTTCGTCGAGATGTTCGTCGGCGTGGGTGCCAGCCGTGTGCGGGACCTCTTCGAACAGGCCAAGCGCAACTCGCCCTGCATCATCTTCATCGACGAGATCGATGCCGTGGGCCGCCACCGCGGCGCCGGGCTGGGCGGCAGCCATGATGAGCGGGAGCAGACACTGAACCAGATCCTGGTGGAGATGGACGGCTTTGACACCGATACCAATGTGATCATCATTGCCGCCACCAACCGGCCTGATATTCTGGATCCTGCCTTGCTGCGCCCCGGCCGTTTCGACCGCCGGGTCATTATGGACCGGCCAGATGTCAGGGGGCGGGAAGCCATACTCCTGGTACACATGCAAGGCAAGCCGTTGGCCGAGGATGTCGACCTGGAGGTGCTTGCCAGAGCAACCCCTGGTTTCGTCGGCGCAGACCTCGAGAACATGGTCAACGAGGGCGCAATCCTTGCCGCTCGCCGAAACCAACGCCACATCGGCATGAACGATCTCACCGAAGCGATCGAAAGAGTCGCCATCGGTCCGGAACGCAAGGGCCGGGTCATGTCCGACGATCAGAAGCAGGTTATTGCCTACCATGAGGCAGGCCATGCCCTGGTTCAGCACAAGCTTCTCCATACAACGCCGGTGCTCAAGGTGACCATTGTGGGGCGTGGCATGGCTGGCGGTTACATGTGGCCGCTCGGTAAGGACAATATGTTGCGCAGCCGTACCGAAATGGAAGAGGAGATCTCGGTTGCTCTGGCTGGCCGGGCCGCCGAGGAGATCGTATTCGGCCAGGTCACAACTGGCGCTTCCAACGATCTCGAACAGGTCACCAGCATCGCTCGACGGATGGTAACCATGCTGGGCATGAGCGATCGCATAGGCCCGTTGACCTACGGTAAGAAAGAAGAGATGGTCTTCCTGGGTCGTGAGCTCGGTGAAGAACGCAATTACAGCGACCAAATTGCCGAGGAAATCGATCGAGAGGTCCAGCGCATCGTGGCGGATGCCTATGATCGTACAAAAGAGATCGTCACCAATTACCGCGATCTCCTCAATAAGATCGCTGACCAACTGATCGAGGTCGAAACCCTGGACCAGTCCGCCTTTCGAAACCTGGTCTCCACCTGATCAGTTTTCACTATGACGATTGAAACGCGCTGGCTGCCTGGTGGCCGGCGTGTTGCGCGCCCGCAGGCAATGTCTTTCCGTCCTACCCCCCTGGCCGTTGGATTTATTCGGTCGATCCAGCCATGAAACTCGTTGGAGTCTTGCTCAAAATCAATCATGATCTACGCCACCACCACTGGATGGCAGCGCCCCTGGATCGCTGGATGGCTATCGCAACGGTGGTAATAGCTGGCCTGATCGCCATCCGTTGGCTGCCCGGCGGCATCAACGGCATAACCATCTGTGGCATTCTTCTTTTGATCATGCTCGTCGCCCAGTCCATTTCAAGCCGGCTTCAGTATGTGATCTTCAGATCTGAGCAAGAAACTCTCCCTGTCAACCCCAACGGTGATACCCTGGATCCAAGTGACAAACAGCTGCTGCGCGTGACCGGCCTTTTCGAGGTTGAAGGCAAGAAAGAAAAGTTTACAGAGCTCCTGGCCTATTTCCGCAGCTTCGAGACCCGGGAACATGCGCTAATGGCAATAGTCCCCCCTTCCAGTGTGTTGCTCTTCGGCAACTGGCCCGATCACGAGATCGGGATGTGGTACATCTTTTTCAAGAACAGCGAACTGCGACGCATCGAACCGGGGATGCTGATCTTTGGTACATCGCAACGCCCCGCATTGCGTATCGCCGTGGAACAAGATATCCCCCCAAACTCCTCTCCAATGGATGTCTGGGGTGGCTACCGCAACGGCAAGAAAAAAAAGCCGAAAGTTCGCAAACAGATTCTCTTTTTATCTTTCGAAAGTGAGGTGGAGCGTCAACTGATCCTGGAGGATCTGTTGGCGGACGCGGGTGAGTTGGTGTACGGGGGTTGAGGAGATGTCTTTATGTCAAGAGGCAGAGGAAGCATTGGTAGTCGCCCTTACGCGGCAGTTGGGTTCGCGGCCCGGAAACCAGGGCAAAATGCATTTTGGCCCATGTGGAACAATTGTGTACAATTACACTGTACGTTGCTGTGATGGATCAGAAACGATCCGCAGTACAAGCTTCCCCATCGCTGCTTTTCCATCATCAAAGGGAAACTCATTTTGCCTGGCGCAACAAGCGCGATAGTTGCCCGGCCATCGGCAAGGATCCTGTCCTTGTTTCGGGAGGTTCTGATGCAGTATGCCAACCTGTCAGGCGCTGAAGCGTTGACCTTCGACGATGTGCTGTTGGTACCGGGATTCGCCGAGATATTGCCCTCAGATGTGAACCTGGACACGCAACTGCACCCGAAGCTGAATCTCAGGATTCCTGTGTTATCGGCAGCCATGGACACGGTCACTGAATCTCGCATGGCGATTTCCCTGGCCAGACAGGGCGGCATGGGGGTGGTTCACCGCAATCTGACCCCCGATGACCAAACCGCTGAAGTCGACAAGGTGAAACGCTCCGAGGCCGGCATGATCGTCGATCCCATCACCTTGGGTCCCGACAATACTCTGGCAGAAGCGGAAGCTATCATGTCCCGCTATCATATCTCCGGAGTGCCGATCACCGACGGCGCCAAACTGGTGGGAATACTCACCAACCGAGACGTGCGCTTTTCCACCACACCCGAGGCGCCCGTCCGGGAATTCATGACCTCGGAAGGCCTTGTCACGGCACCAGAAGGGACCTCCCTCGAGCAAGCCAAGGCAATCCTTCACGAACACCGCATCGAGAAGTTACCGCTGGTTGATGATAATAACCTCCTTCGCGGCCTGATCACCTACAAGGATATCCTCAAGAAACTCGACTATCCCAACGCAGCCGTCGACGAAAGAGGGCGGCTTCTGGTAGCGGCGGCCGTGGGGGTAGGAGCTGATCTGGACGAACGGCTTGAAGGTCTTCTGGACGCGGGTGTGGATGCCGTTGCCGTCGACACAGCCCATGGCCACTCCCAGCGAGTCCTCAAGGCCATCCGCCGTATCAAGATGATATCGCCCGACCTGCCAGTTCTGGCAGGCAATGTTGTCACCGCCGAAGGAACCGAGGCCATGATCGACGCTGGCGCCGATGTGGTGAAGGTAGGCGTAGGTGCCGGTTCGATTTGTACGACCCGGATCGTGGCCGGCGCAGGGCTGCCCCAGGTTACGGCAATTGCTGAATGTGCCAGCGTGGCCGGGCCTCGCGGCATACCCCTGATCGCCGACGGCGGCATCAAGTACTCTGGCGAGATTGTCAAGGCCCTGGCGGCCGGCGCCAACGCGGTCATGTTGGGCTCCCTGCTGGCCGGACTGGAGGAATCCCCGGGGGAACTGGTGATCTACGAAGGCCGCCGTTTCAAGGAGTATCGTGGCATGGGTTCCATGGGCGCGATGAAAGGGCGGGCACGGGATCGTTACGCGACCGGTCAGGATTCCACCAGTCGCATGGGGCGCGTCGGAAAACTGGTGCCCGAAGGTATTGAGGGCCAGGTGCCCTACAAGGGCAACCTGGCGGCCTACACCTTCCAGCTGATGGGTGGCCTTCGGTCAGGAATGGGCTATGTGGGCGCAACCGATGTCGCCGATCTCCAGCGCAAGGCCCGCTTTATCCGCATTACCAACGCCGGACTCGTCGAGAGTCATCCGCACAGTATTATAATTACCAAGGAAGCGCCCAACTACCCGGGACAGGCCCAGAACCAGTAAGGCCGCGCAACGAAGACGGCTTCCAGAAGACGGCTTCCAGAAGACCGCTTTCAGAAGACCGCAGACCGCAGACGGCGGACCGCTTCCAGAAGACGGCTTCCGGAAGACGGCTTTCAGAAGACCGCAGACGACAGACGGCGGACCGCTTCCGGAAGACCGCTTCCAGAAGACCGCTTTCAGAAGACCGCAGACGGCAGACGGCGGACCGCTTCCAGAGGACGGCTTTCAGTGGTCGGCGGTCATCGGTCGGCGGTCATCGGTCCGCGGTCCGTGGTCATCTGCCGCGGTCATCACGAGGGGGGAAAGATAGCCATGGCCTA
>JAYELL010000070.1:0-6889 GCA_034717495.1 Chloroflexota bacterium
AGGGGGGACACGGAGACCCGGGGAGGGGGGACACGGAGACACGGGGAGAGGGGGACGCCGCCAGCGGGCGTACCGTGACGCTAGCAAGCGGTGCGGGAGCTAGGTAGAGACACGGGGAGCATCAGCGGCACAGTAAGCTTTGTCACTTTGTCACTGCGAGGAGATCAAGCGACCTCAACACGTTAACAAGGATAACGGGAACCAGGCAGCGAGATCGACGTGGCAGTCTCATACGCTGTTGGGGAAACCATGCGATGAAGGGAGTCTGAGATTGCCACGGCCCTTGCTCCATGCACAACCGCTGGTGAGGGGGACACGCGCCAGCGGGCGTACCGTGACGCTAGCAAGCGGTGCGGGAGCTAGGTAGGAACACGGGGACGCGGGGACGCGGCAACACGGCGAAAGAGGGACGCGGCGACCCTGAAACTCTGATACTCCGAGGCTCCAAGACTCTGAGACTCTGGGCCGCTGTCGGCGGTCTTCGGTCAGCGGTCAGCGATCCGCTCAGGCCAGGCGTTTCTTCATCTCAAGCGTCAACGCCGGCACAACCTCAAACAGATCACCGACGATGCCGTAGCCTGCCACTGAAAAGATTGGGGCATCGGCATCCTTGTTGATCGCCACGATCACCTTGGAGTCGCTCATGCCAGCCAGGTGTTGAATCGCACCGCTGATCCCGCAGGCGATATACAGGTCGGGCCGTACCATCTTCCCAGTCTGTCCGACTTGACGTGCGTAGGCAATGTAACCGGCATCCACAGCAGCCCGGCTGGCACCCATTGCGCCACCTATGGTATCCGCTAATTCTCTTATCATGGCAAAGCCCGTCTCCGGGTCCCTGGCAACCCCGCGGCCTCCGCTTACGATGATATTGGCCTCTGTCAGGCTTACCTCACCCGTGGATACTTCTTCAAAACCGATGATCTCCTCGCGCAGGTCGCTCGCCGGCAACACGGCGCCCGAGCGTTTGATCGTACCGGAGCGAGCAGGATCGGCTTGCGGGCTTGGAAAGACCCTGGCCCGCACGCTAGCCACCTGAACCGGCGTATCGAAGTGCACGGTCGTCAACATGTTTCCCGCATAAACGGTTCGTGTGGCCACGAGCTTGCCATCGTCGAGAGCCAGATCGATACAGTCCGCCGCGATACCCGCCTCGAGATCACACGCCACGACGGCTGCCAGATCGCGGCCGCGCGCAGTCGCTGCAAATAGAACGATGGTTGGATCGTAGCTCTGGACCAGGTCTTCGACAACCGCGGCATAGGGATCCACCCGATAACTTGCCAGGGAGGCATCCTCCACCAGATGTACGATGTCGGCGCCAAAGGTAATTGCCTCTTGCGCGACCGATTCGACCGAGTCGCCGATAACGACTGCGGCCAACGGTTTACCCGACTGGTCGGCCAGTTCCCGGGCCTTGCCCAAGACTTCCCATGATACCGGCGCAGCCGTACCCTTGAATTGTTCAATGAAAACCAGAATGCTCATCATATCGCCTCCCCTAGACAACTTTCTCGGCCATTAGAAGATCAGCAAGTTTGGCAGCGCTGGCATCGACGCTGCCTTCGTCGACCAAAACAACTTCTGAGGCACGAGCTGGCGGCTTTCGAAGGTCGGTCCAACGGGCGCCGGGGACATAGCCGTTCGTTCCGATCAGCGGATCAATGCTGGCAAGGTCCTGCGCACTCCAGACCGGAATATCGGCCCGGGCAGCCTTGCGAATACCCATGAAACTGGGATAGCGCGGCTCATTGATCTCCTTGCCGACCGAGACAACCGCAGGCAGCGTGGCGGTCACGATCTCGCGCCCCTCCTCGAGCTGACGCTCCACGGTGATCATGCCGTCGGCGATGTCCAGGATCCTGGTCACCTGGGTCAGCAAGGTCGCTCCCAGTTTTCGGGCCAAACCTGGTGCAACCAACCCACTGTTGCCATCCACCGACATCTTGCCGGTCAATACCACGTCGAAGTCGCCGTTCTTGCGAATGGCTGCGGACAGGATAGCCGCGGTGCCCCATGCATCGGTCCCGGAAAACGCCGGATCATCCAGCAACAGAGCGTTTTTGATGCCGCGCGCGATGGCATCCTTCAGGGCATCCGTGGCTGTCTCGGGGCCAGTAGTCATCACCGTCACCTCACCACCGAAACGGTCCTGAAGCAGGAGCGCCTCCTCTACTGCGTACTCGTCCCACGGGTTGAGAACCAAAGTCGCCTTGATGTCGCCACTGCTGACTTCAGCTACGCTGATCTTCGACATCTCGGCCGTGTCCGGGGTCTGTTTGACACAAACAACGAAGTTCAAGATTCCACCTCCTTGTGAAATGATATGAATTATATCATAGTCATGACGCACCGCGCCAATTTTACCCAATTTGGCCGGGCAACAGAACGGATGTGCAGACTCTGCCAGTCTGTGGTAGAATAGAGCGTTCCAGCTTGCATTTCACCGTGCCGTCGCATCTGCCATCGGTGCCATCGTCGCAACTACCGCGAGGCAATATGGAAGCCAACGAAATCCAGAGCCGATTAGCCGGTTTTCCTGTGTTTTCCAAATGGACACAGGAAGACCTTCGTCGTTTGGCTCAGGGGATAACGGTAGAGGAATACCAGGCAGAGGAAGCCATCCTGCCTAAAGAGGATACCCAGGGCGATCTCTCTGACGATGCCTACGTGATCAACCAGGGCACCGTCAGGCAATTCGTGGAGGGGGAACACGCGACCGCCATGCAGCACCGCACCCTGGCCGAAGGGGACGTATTCATCGATCAGACGCTGTTCCGGGGAAAGCGTTATTCCAGCGCTGCCACGGCTGAGACCTGGTGTGAACTCTTCCGCATCAATAGCGCCGACCTGGGTTGGGCGCTCAACAAGTATCCAGACCTCTGGAAACGCCTCATCCAGCCCGACTCCACCGGCAGGCTTCGGGCGATTCCCCTGTTGCGCTCTCTGACCGACGCGCATATCGAATATGTGGCCCAGTCGGTCGGGACAAGCGAGTTCAAGGCCGGCGATGAGATCTGTAAAAAGGACGATGAGGATGGCGCGCTCTGGATCATTGATTGGGGGCAGGTCGAGATCACCGATCAGGGCGAGTTGGATCTTAGCGGCGGTATGCCCGGTGTATTGCAGCCATCCGACACGCTGATCGAGGCGCAGGGCTTCGACCTGCTGAAATCGCCTCGTCTTACTTCCGGCAACTGGTTCCTTGGCGGCCTCTCCCGCGTTCCCGGCTACTTAACGACCAGCGCCATGGCTGCCACCGCGGTGCGTTTACTTCGGGTTCCAGCCCATGTGCTCGAAAGCCTGGTCATCGATTTTCCGGACGTTCTCGAACAGCTGGGCGACCGCATTCGTGTCGAGGAACATGTGCGGAAATTGGGACAAGGGATCGATTTTGATCTATTGAACGACGATCACTGGCGACAGATAGCGGGCCTGGCCACCATGGAACATGTGCCAAGCGGCCTGAATGTCACCCGCCAGGGCGATTTGGGCCATCGATGGTACAGCCTTTTCGCCGGTGGAGCCGTTATCCGTGTCACGGACGAGGAGGGACGCGAGCGACCCCAGCGCTATGTGACGGCGCCCTACTCCTTTGGCCTCACCGCTCTTCTCAAAGGAGACCGCCGGGACGCCACTGTCCGCAGCATCACAACGGTGGACAATACGACGGGAGAATCCCTCGATGGCTCTGATTGGGTAATACTCGACCGGGCCGATCTGCGCATGATGTTGCAGCAGGACCTGGGCCTCTGGCGGGGCACCCGGTTGAAAACCACGCTGATGGAGCCGGAGGAGAAGAAGCGTTTCGACTGGATGGAGGAAGATGAAGTGGTGGCCTGGTGGGGGCGCCGCCATCCGATCGCTTTATTACCTGCTCTGATGGCGCCATTCGTGCTCTGGGCAGTGGGCCTGCTCATTTTTTGGCTACTGAACATTGAGGTGGCACCGCTGGCCGCTATCTTCGTTCTTTTCGTGATGCTGATCGTCATCTATCCCATACCGATCGCCAACTATCTCGATGACCATTACGCTATCACCAACAAACGGGTGACAAGACGAGAGCGCACGCTTATGCTTCGCGACACACGGGTGGAAGCGCCGCTGGAGCGCATCCAGGAAACGACGCTGAACACCGATCTGATGGGGCGTATCTTCGACTACGGTGATCTGAGCATCCAGACCGCGGCCACAATCGGACGGATTCTCTTCGAGATGGTGCCCGAACCGGAGACCGTGGAGAACATCCTGCGATTCCAAAAACAGCGGGTCGAGGCGGGTCGCCAGGCTGCACAGCGAGAAGGCATTCGAGCGGAACTGGTCAAACGGCTGAATCTGCGTATTGCCCCCAAGAGAGGAAGAGCACTGCCGGAAGGAATGAAGCCGGTGCCTCGCACAGCATACGGCCGCTTCAAGCGCGATCTTTCGGAACTCTGGCAACGCTGGGCAGGCGCCTGGCGCCGTGCCGGAAAGGGAGCTCAGGCGATCCTGGTGAGACCACTACCGGAAAGCTCCCGCCAACGAGTGCTGCGGGGGGGTCGCCGCAAACCCAAAAAACGGGATGACGATGACATCGTATATCGCAAACACTGGTGGTTTCTTTTCAAGAGAGTGATAATTACCTTTCCGCTCTTTTTGTTCACAACTTTCCTGCTGACCATGTTGGTCATCCAGATGCTTGGCGGCGCCAATGATGTGTACGGCATCGATGCAAACAGCGCTTTTTTCCTGACCTTCATTGCCTGGTTGATCCTGGGATTCATCGTCTGGTTCAAATTCGAGAACTGGCGCAACGACAAGTATATTCTGACAGAGCGCTACATCATCGACGTCGAGGCGCTACCCTTTGGGTTGCGCGAACAGAGGCGTCAGGCATCCTGGGATAGAATCCAGAACGCTATCTACGATGTGCCCAGCCTGTGGGCCAACATTCTGGACTACGGGTCAGTTCTCATCCAGACCGCAGCCACCGAGAGTGCCTTCACCTTCGAAAACGTGGGCCACCCGCGCCAGGTACAGCAGGAGATTTTCAAACGACTCGAGTACCACCGCATTGCCACCGAGGACCGGAAAACGTCCAAGCAGCAGCGCATGTTCGGTGAAACCCTGCAGGTCTACGATGAACTGATGCTAAGGGATGGTTGGGCCACTCAGTCGCAACGGGGCTACGCACCGCCGGGCGCCGAGGGATTGGCAGGCAATGGCTCCGAATCTTGAATGCACCCGAAAGAATCCGAGATATTCTGTATTTGTCGGCGACGCTTTGAACAAACGGCTTCGTCCGTCTCACTGCGTAGGCCTGCACCCTTCGATACGCTCCGCAGGCTCCGCTACTCAGGATGCGGGCCTGTGTTCAGCATGTTCTTGACTGATACAGAATCCAAGAAATTCGCCGTTTAACTGAAGTCAGAAGGGGAACAGGAGTAGGTCCGGCTACCAGCCGGACGATCTGGTATTCCAGAGATGTCACGCTGATAGCGATGACCTACAAAACCACGCTCACAAATTGACTTCAGTCCAGTACCTTACGAGTCAGATTCTTGCACACTGGGCAAGAAGATTAGCTACGAACCAAACAAGGATGTACCGCAGCACTGTCCTGCCCACTCCGGGGCACCTAACGGTGAGCGCAGTCGAAGGGCGCTGTCCTGAGTGTAGCCGAAGTACCAGGTTCTGGCCTGTCCAAGTCAGGATGGCGTTTCAGATCGCCGGCGCCGGATCCAGCGGATCAGCAGGATAATCAACACCACCGGGACAGCAAGCAGGATCAATACCGGCAGCAGCACAATCACGAAGTTGATCAGAAAATCAATCAATCCCTGCAAAACGCCGATCAGGGAACGAAAGGCATTCTTGACCGTGACCAGTGGTTGCCATTCCTCGTCGACCAGCGGTTTGGTGACTTCATCTGGCAGCAGTTCCACCGAAATGGTGGCGAGGGCAACCAGATTGGAAAGATACTGCATTCGCCCTTTCGTCTGCTCGATCTCGCCACGCTTCCTGGTAACCTCGTTGAACACATCGAGAATGTCCTCGGCGGTGGAACCTGGTCGCTCGCGCACCTCCTCCAGCAAGGCCAACAACTCCGTCTCCGCCGCCTCCAGGTTGCGCAGGCGGGCCTCCAGATCGGTGAACTCGGCGGTGACGTCCTCGGTATTTCTATTCTCGCTGAGAACGCGTTCCGCAAGGCTGCTCAGTTGCGCCATAGCATCGCGGTAACGATCGGCAGGCACCCGGATTGTCACAGAGCCGCGCATCAGATCACCGCGGTACTGGCCCAGATGACTGCTGGCCACATATCCCCCAAAGCTTTCCGCGATGCTTTCAACCTGGGCCATAGACTGGGCAGGATTCAAAACGACAAGGCTCAGATCGCCCCGGTAGATTATCTGCCGATCGATCGGTTCATCCTGCATTCCCAGGATGACGCTTTCAGCCATGTCTTCGTCGGCCATAGGCTCGGGCGCCATCTCGACATCCTCAAATGACTCCCCACGGAATGGTGCTCCCATATTCGCCACCTGCGAGGCCTCACGCCCTGGTGAAGCACATGCCGCGATGGCCAGGAGTAGAACCAATAACAACAAAAGAACACGACGCATCGCTATTCTCCTCATCTGATTTCCAGGCCGACAAACCGTGGCAAGGTGTGGCTGCCGACCTGGCAATGCCTGTAATCAGCTTTCAGAAGATTACACGATGAACGCGAAGCTTCTGTTCAGCGTCATTGTTGTTTTCGTCAAACACCTTGCCCACGACGATTGGCAATTGTCGGCTTACCATCCGTAAGCGAGGCGAACGATCAGCCTGTCCGGCAGACCAGCTGACCTCATGTCAGCCTGGGTCATTTCATAGGGATAGCTGATGCGGCGAAACCGCCAGATCTGCT
>JAYELL010000070.1:6989-9092 GCA_034717495.1 Chloroflexota bacterium
TGGCAATTGTCGGCTTACCATCCGTAAGCGAGGCGAACGATCAGCCTGTCCGGCAGACCAGCTGACCTCATGTCAGCCTGGGTCATTTCATAGGGATAGCTGATGCGGCGAAACCGCCAGATCTGCTGTTCCGTGTCCAACAGAGCGTAGGCCGCCCGGGGATCGTTGTCCCTGGGTTGCCCAACGCTACCGGGATTGAGGATTAGACGATGATCCCCCTTGAGGCTGATGTCCTGATCGTAGCCTGGCGCATGGGCAGCGCAGGCCTGCAGACCGGTTTCCGGGTCCTCCGCCAGACGATAAATCCGCGGCACGTGGGTATGACCGACCAGGCCATAGGCAGTATCGAAGTAGTCAAAGTTTTCGCGCGCGATGGTCGAGGTGCGCACGTATTCCCAGACCGGTTCCCGCGGGCTACCGTGAGTTATGATGAATTCTCCCGCCTCAATGGGCTCAGAAGGTAGTTTTCTCAGATAAGCGTAGCTGAGAGAATCCAACGCTTCCTGGGTCCATAGAACCATGTGGCGCGCTTCCGGATTGAAGTCGTCGATGTCAAGGTGCCCAAGCGCGGCCCAATCGTGGTTCCCGGCCACCCGAAGATGTCCCTCAAACTCCCGAAGACGCTCGATACAACGATTGGGGTGGGGGCCATAGCCCACGATATCACCAAGCGACCAGACAACATCGAAGCCTGTCGATCCCAGCCAATTCAGCGACCTGGCATCGGCCAGGACTTCGTCCAGCGCGGCCAGATTTGCGTGGACATCGGAAATGATCAATGCTCGCATAGTTCCTCCTCAGCCGATGATACCACAGCGCCAAACAATCTACCATTCGTTAATGTTTGCGTGTATAATGATGGCTGATTCCGATGCATTTTCGCTACGAGACATTCGCTGACACGGAAACTGAAGCCCTTGGAGAAACGCTGGGTCGCCTGCTTGAGCCTGGCGCGGTTCTCGCGCTGATTGGCGACCTGGGCGCAGGCAAAACCACGTTGACCCGCGGAATCGCCCAAGGCCTTGGCATCGATGATCCCGTAACCAGTCCCACCTTTATTCTGGTGGCAGAGTACAGGACGGCTGGCGGATGGCCTTTCTACCACGCCGACAGCTATCGCCTGAACGAAGCCACCGCCGAAGCACTGGACATCGGCCTGGATGAGCTGATGGGCGGCGATGGCATTTGCGTTGTCGAGTGGGCTGAACGCATCGAGTCGTTATTTCCCGAGGACTATCTTCGGATCAGTATCGATATCCACGAACCAGGGCATCGAGAGTTTTTCTTTTCAGCAAAAGGCCCTGGTTCTTCAGAACTGTTGGCACGGTTGCAGCACAATCTGGTTCAACTTCCAGCCGCCGATTGAGACCCGAAAAGAAACGCCCATGCTCTTAGCTCTGGACACCGCAACCCGCAATTCTGGCCTGGCGCTCTTCGATGGTCGATCGATTGTAGCCGAACACAACTGGTATTCGGCCGATGGCCAGACCACCGAGTTGATGCCAAGACTGACGCAAATCATGGCCTGGCATGCTTTGACCCCGGCGGACCTGTCTGGCGTTGCAGTCAGCCTGGGCCCCGGGTCCTTCACCGGCCTGCGCATCGCGTTAAGCGTTGCCAAGGGCATGGCGCTCGCCCATAGCCTTCCCTTGGTCGGCATCGCCACCCTCGATGCCATCGCCTTTCCTCACCTGGGCCACCGGCAGCCGGTCGTGGCTGTCATTCAGGCAGGCCGCGCCCGCGTCTGCTGGGCCAGCTATCAAAACCAGCCTGCTGGCAGTGGTGACGAGCAGGTATCTGTCGGCAGCTGGCAGGGTTGGCGTGGTTCGAATCAACTCAGCGACCTCGATGCCCTGGCGCAGCATGTCAGTGATGAAGCCTGGCTGGTAGGGGAGATCACGCCGGAGCAGCGTCGAACGCTGGAGAACCTGGCCGATTTCAGGGGCCACCTGGCCTCCCCAGCCGTAGCGGCCCGTCGTGCTGCCTGTCTTGCCGAGATAGGCTGGCTTCGCCTGCAGGCGGGCCAGGTCGACCATGCCGCCAGCCTTGCTCCCATTTATTCAAGTCACCCCTGACCTGGACGAGCCAGAGGAACGCTGATTT
>JAYELL010000070.1:9192-22650 GCA_034717495.1 Chloroflexota bacterium
CGTGCTGCCTGTCTTGCCGAGATAGGCTGGCTTCGCCTGCAGGCGGGCCAGGTCGACCATGCCGCCAGCCTTGCTCCCATTTATTCAAGTCACCCCTGACCTGGACGAGCCAGAGGAACGCTGATTTACGCAGACCTACGGCACAGAGGTCGCTGCTCTTTTTTTGGATTGATCAGCGTTCATCAGCGTAAATCTGCGGTCATGTTTTTTTCTGCTCATCGCAGATTTAAGTTGACAAGAGATCGGCAATCGATTATAATGGAAGCGCTTCCAAGTCAGCTCAACGTTGAGCTTGGCCGGCAACTCGATTTCAGGGAGAGCAATGTGGCTGTCACCATCTACGAGGTAGCAAACCAGGCGGGAGTCGGCATCGGCACCGTTTCCCGCGTCCTCAATGACAGCCCCAACGTAAGCCCCGAAACCCGGCAGCGAGTACTCAATGCCATAGAAGCCCTGGACTACCGCCCCAGCCCCATCGCACAACGCCTTTCCCTGCGCCGAACCCTCACCATCGGCGTCATCGTACCCTTCTTCACCCGTCCATCCACCGTTGAGCGCTTGCGAGGAATCGAAGCCGCCATCGCGGACACCTACTACGATCTGACCATCTATAACGTGGAAACTGTTGCGCGGCGCGATTCCTGTTTTGCCGAAGTGCCTGCCGCCGGTCGGGTGGATGGTGTGATCGTCATCTCCCTGCGTCCCACCGACGAGGATGTGGCCCGCTGGAATAGCGTCGGCGTGCCCGTTGTGCTGGTCGACGCCTTCCATCCAGAGCTGAGCTGCATCGCTGTCGACGATGTGGAAGGCGGTTACCAGGCGACCAAACACCTGATTGATCTTGGCCACACCCATATCGCCTTCACCGGCGATCTCGTCGATCAGGCCTTTGGGTTTCGATCCAGCTGGGATCGTTATCAGGGCTATTGCAACGCACTTCAGGATTTTCACTTACCCCAAACCGACGGTTACTATCGCACCGCGGAACATGGGCGAGAGCAGGCCAGGGCCATGACCCACGAGTTATTGAGCTTGCCTGCCCCGCCAACCGCCATTGTTTCTGCCAGCGACACCCAGGCACTGGGCGTCATCGAGGCAGCCAGGGACCTGGGACTGCGCTACCCCGGCCAGTTATCGGTGATCGGATATGACGATATCGAAGTGGCCGGATTTATCAACCTGACGACAATGCGCCAGCCACTTTTTGAAACGGGCCAGCAAGGTTTTCAGTTACTGCTTCGGGCAATCGAACTTCCCACCGCGGAAATCATCCATCAACGGATGCCGGTTTCGATTGTGGAACGTGGCACCACCGTAGCTCCTGGACGGGCGCCCCTGCCTGAAAATCAACCTATCTACCGGGCCAACGACCGTGAGGCAGGATTCGCGCCCGGCCTGGAGAGTTAACCAGACACACAATGCACATTGCATTCCTAAATCCTCAAGGCAACTTTGACCCGCTGGACAGCCACTGGGCCCAGCATCCCGACTTCGGCGGACAGCTCGTTTATGTCAAAGAGGTCGCTCTGGCCCTGGCTGAGCTGGGCCACCAGGTAGATATCGTTACCAGGCGAGTGGCCGATCCGGTCTGGCCTGAATTCAGCGAGCCTCTTGATGCCTATCCCGACGCCCCAAACACGCGCATTATCCGCCTGGACTGCGGTGGGCCAGCCTTCTTGCCCAAGGAGGCGCTGTGGCCCCATCTGGTGCGGGAATGGGTTCCCAACATCATCTCCTTTTACCGCGACGAGGGTCGGCTGCCCGATGCATTCACGACCCACTACGGCGACGGTGGCCTGGCTGGCGCGCTGCTGCAGACCCAAACCGGCGTGCCCTTCACGGTCACCGGTCACTCGCTGGGCGCGCAGAAGCTGGATAAGCTGCTAGCCAATGGTGCGACCCGAGCCGGGTTAACCGATGAAATCCTGCGGCCCCTCGACAGCCGCTTTCACTTCGGCCGGCGCCTGGCCGCCGAACGGCTGGCCATGGACCGGGCCAGCAAGATCATCACAAGTACCCGACAAGAGCGATTTGAACAGTATGGCCATCCCGCTTACCGGGACGCCATCGATCCGCTGGATGATGCCAGGTTCGCCGTCATCCCACCGGGCGTCAATCTGAAGCTGTTCGATGCCTCCGTTCGCAATGAGCAAGAAGAACAGGTTGCCCGATTCCTGGATAGCGTAGTCGACCGGGATATCGATCCCGGTCGACGCCATCTGCCGCTGATCCTCTATTCCAGTCGTGTGGATCGAAAAAAGAACCACATGGGACTGCTGAAAGCCTTCGCGCAGGACCCCAAGCTTCAGGCGCAGGCCAACGTTGGCCTGGTGATCCGGGGCGCGGACAACGCCCTTGCCGAACGCCAGCGCTTCACCGGCGAAACGCGGGCCCTGCTGGGCGCCATGTCTGAACTCTGCGAAAGAGCTGATCTCTTCGGCAAGGTCAGCAGCTTTCCGTTGGAGGGCCAGAGCCAGCTGGCTGCAGCTTACCGCGCCTTGGCTCAACGCAAGAGTGTATTCTGCCTGACCGCCTTTCACGAGCCATTCGGCCTGGCCCCTCTCGAGGCGATGGCTGCCGGCTTGCCGGCGGTCGTCACGAAAAACGGCGGGCCCAGCGAGAGTCTTCGGGAAGGAGAGCAGGAGTTTGGCATCCTGGTGGATCCCGCGGATCCTGTTGACATCGCCAGAGGGCTGCGGCGCCTATTGGGTGATGACCAGGCATGGCAACGGTTCGCCCAGGCAGGACGCCAACGTGTTTTGGACCGCTATACCTGGCAACGCACCGCCAGGGGATATGAAGCGGTGCTTGAGGAGATCGCCGGTGGTCGACATCCTGGAAAAGAGCGCCTGCCGACGCCTCCCTATTTCGTCGAACCCAGCCTGGATAACGACATCAGCCTGGCTGAACTTGCGGCCATGGTGGCCGGCCAAGATTGATCGTACAGGCTTCACCATGGCATTAACAATCCCAACTGGCGACATCGACGTTCTTTGCATCGGAGAACTGCTGGTCGATCTGATCTCGGAGGAACCGGTCGCCACCCTGGCTGATGCCGAGACCTACCGGCGCTACCAGGGTGGATCGCCCGCCAATATCGCCGCCAATGTAGCGCGGCTGGGAGGCCATGCCGCCATCATCGGCAAGGTTGGCGCTGATGCCTTTGGCCGCTACTGCATACAGGAATTAGCACAACTTGGTGTTATCACCGATGGCTTGATCGAGGATCCGGCATCTCACACCACGGCCATCTTCGTATCCCGTACATCGGCAACGCCAGACTTTGAGGTCTACCGCGGCGCCGATGCCAGACTTCGACCTGACGAGATATGGGAGTCAGCCATCGAAAACACGCGGCTGCTCCATGCATCGACCTTTGCCTTGAGCCGTCAGTCCTCTCGCAACGCGGTCACCCGGGCGTTGGAGGTAGCGCACCACCTGGGAAAAACGATTTCGTTGGATCCGAACTACAGCCCGCGTGTCTGGCCCGACCGCGATGAAGCGCTGGCTGTCCTGAAGGACCTTTACCGGTTCGTTTCTCTCACCAAACCGTCGTTGGACGACGCGCAGCGACTCTTCGGCACCGGTCTGCAACCTGAAGAGTACATAACACGGTTCCATAACCTGGGGCCTGAGCTCGTCGTCATGACTCTGGGAAGAGGTGGTGTCATTGTCTCCATAGCGGGAAGGATGGTCCACATTCCCGGCCTGAAGATCGATGTAATCGATGCCACCGGCGCCGGCGACTGCTTTTGGGCCGGTTACCTGGTGAGCCTGTTGGACGGCCATAACCCAATCTTCGCTGCCCACGTTGCTCAGGCCGTTGCCGCCCGCAAGTTGGGGCAGGCAGGCCCTCTGCCTCATACCCTGAACCGCCAGGCCTTTTACCAGCAGGTGCACGTGATGCCTGCCGTGCAGTCCCCTGGTGGAATCGTTCGAAACCCGCTGCCGTAACGGACTTCATTCTGCGATTCCGGTGCCGCAAAAAAGGAGGTGTAGCAAGATCGATAATACGTAGTTCCAGTCTGTACCGCTGATTTTCTTTCCAATTCTCACACATTTCTCCAATGGAGGAGACAGTAACAATGAAGAGACAACTATTCGTTCTATTGACCGCACTGCTTATTCTGGGCTTGATCCTCAGCGCCTGTGGCGGGGCTGAAGAAGTGCCTCCCGCAGTGGAAGAAGCCGTCGAACAAGTGGTGGAAAAAGTTGAAGAGAAGGTGGCCGAAGAGAAGCCGGCAGAGCCTGTCGAGGAGGCAATGCCCGAGGTCAGCTTCGATGTTCCCCCTGGCGGTGCCCTGGAAAAGGCTTTGGCTGGTGAATTCGCCGGCATGAGCGTTTCCGTCGACGGCCCCTTCACCAACCCGGACGATATCCTGTTCGCCGAATCGATGAAGGCTTTCGAGGATGCCACCGGCATCACCGTCAACTACATCGGTGACAAGGAATTCGAGGGCCGCCTCTCCATCGCCGTCGATGCCGGCAATCCGCCCGACATCGCCGACTTCCCCCAGCCTGGTTTGTTGGCCAACTTCGCCCGCCAGGGCCACATCGTCGATCCCACCACCTTCATCTCCGAGGATTGGCTCAAACAGCAGTACAACCAGAGCTGGCTCGACATGGGCAACATGGCCGGCCAGACCGCTGGTGTCTGGCACCGCTTCAACGGCAAGAGCCTGGTCTGGTACCCCAAAGCCCAGTTCGAGGCCGCCGGCTACCAGATCCCTGAAACCTGGGATGATCTCCTGGCCCTCACCCAGACCATCGCCGACGATGGCGACACCGCCTGGTGCATCGGCATCGAGTCCGGTGCTGCCACCGGCTGGGCTGCCACCGACTGGACCGAGGAACTCATGCTGCGCACCACCTCGCTGGAAAACTACGACAAGTGGACCACCGGCGAGCTGGCCTTCTCCTCACCTGAGGTCAAGAACGCCATCGAGACCTGGAGCAATATCTGGTTCAATCCGGACTACGTCTTCGGTGGCACCGATTCCATCGTCTCCACCTTCTTCGGCGACTCCCCGACTTCCATGTTCGAGGACCCGCCCAAGTGCTGGCTTCACAAGCAGGGCAACTTCATCACCGGCTTCTTCCCCGAGGGCGCCGAAGCTGATGTAGACTACAGCTTCTTCTACCTGCCCGCTGTGGACGATGCCTATGGCAAACCCTTCCTGGTTGCCGGCGACATCATGGCCATGTTCAACGACCGCCCCGAGGTCCGGGCTCTGATGGAGTACTTCACTTTGCCCGAGTCGGCCTCTGGCTGGTTGAACAACGGTGGCGCTCTGGCAGCCCACCAGACAGCCACACCCGACATGTACGGCGTGGATCTGGAGCGAGGCATCGCTACACTGGTCAATCAAGCCACCAGCTTCCGCTTCGATGGCTCTGACCTGATGCCCGGCGAGGTGGGTGCAGGTTCCTTCTGGACCGGTATGACCGACTACGTCAGCGGCGTCGCTGATCTCGACACCGTTACCAAACAAATCGACGACTCCTGGCCACAGTAGCGCAGATCGTCTAGAAAAAAGACTGCCAGTCCTTTCGGGGCTGGCAGTCTTGTAACAGAAGGAGTTGGCCCATGGCACAGCTTGACAATGTCAACGACCGCAATGAGGGCTTTGTTGCCAACGTGGTAGCCTGGCTAGGCCGGGCGTTTTTGGCTCTCATCATTCCGCTGATAGCCTTCGCCGCCATCTATCTGGGTTTCATCTTCCTGCGGGACAGCAACGCCCCCAAATGGCTAATCACAGTGGTAGCCATCATCTGGGGCGTCGGCGGTTTCGCCCTGCTTTTCTGGGTCTTCAATGGGATCGTCGAACGGCTGCCTGAGCCGTGGTCCGGCAGATTGCAGCCATTCGTATTCGTCGGTCCGGCCGTCGCTATCCTGATGTGGTATCTCACACTGCCGGTGTATCGAACGGGTTGGCTCGGCCTCTTCGACAGAGATGGACTCCCCGACGGTTTCTCCGTCTTCGCTCCCTGGACCTGGCCCGCTGCTATTCAGAGCGACTCGTTCGTCGGTCTGCAAAACTACATCGACATCTTCACCCAGGACCTGCTGCAGGTCGCCCTCCGCAATAACCTCATGTGGATCGTGTTCGGAAGCACTTTGTCGGTAATTTTCGGGCTGTTGGTCGCCGTCCTGGCCGATCGCAGCAAGTTTGAACGGGTTTCCAAAACGTTCATCTTTTTGCCCATGGCCATCTCCTTCGTCGGTGCCAGCGTGATCTGGAATTTCATGTATGAAGTGCGACCTGCGGGAGAGACTCAGATTGGCCTGTTGAATGCCGTCACGGTAGCCCTTGGTGGCACGCCGCATCCCTGGGATAAATGGGTAGCCATCGCACCCTGGAATAACCTGTTTTTGATCCTGATTGTCGTCTGGTTGCAGGCAGGATTCGCCATGGTGTTGTTCTCAGCCGCCCTGAAGGGAATCCCCGAGGAGCTCCTGGAAGCAGGCCGCATCGACGGCGCAAGCGAGATCCAGGTTTTCTTTCGAATCATGTTGCCCTCTATTCGGGGCACGATTATCACGGTGTGGACTACCATCGTCATCTTCACTCTGAAGATATTCGATGTTGTCTGGGTCATGACCGGCGGGCAGTTCGGCACACACGTAATCGCCACCCAGTTCTATCGCCAATCCTTCACGGCAAGAAATGCAGGTATCGGTTCTGCCATTGCCATCATCCTGCTGCTTGCCGTCGTCCCGGTGATGATCTACAACCTTAAGCAGTTCAGGGAACAGGAGGCGTTTTAGCCATGAAGAAGAATCAATGGCTCAGCACAGTGCTGGTCAACGGCGCCCTTATTCTCCTCGTACTCTTTTGGAGCATTCCAACCATAGGACTTTTCGTTTCCTCCTTTCGGAACCGCTTCGACATCCAGACCTCGGGTTGGTGGACCATAGTTCCCCATAGAGCCTGGGAAACGGTGACCGTGCTCGACCCCAAGGAACTGGGACTGGACTCCAAAAGCATTATGCAGGTAGAGGGGGTGGAAGGCACCTTCGAGGAGCTGCGACAGGGCGTGACATCGCCCGATGGCGATACCCAGGTGAAGTGGGTCGGCAACCGTCGCCTGGGCCGCATCGAAGTTCAGGAAAGGGTTTGGACCGCCAACTGGGACTTCACCCTGGAGAACTATAAACAAGTGCTGTTCGGGCGGGATACCGAGATCACCAGGACCGACGGGACCGTAACGACGGTGCCCGGTCAGGATATGACCCAGGCCTTTCTCAACAGCCTGACCGTGGCTATTCCTTCCACCATCATCCCGATCCTGATCGCTGCTTTCGCAGCCTATGCATTTGCCTGGATGCGTTTTCCCGGTCGACGTTGGCTGTTTATCATGGTAGTCGGTCTGCTGGTGGTTCCACTACAGATCGCCCTGGTTCCAATCTTAAGTGACTATCAGAAACTGGGGCTAAACGGCACCTTCCTGGCTATCTGGTTAGCCCATACCGGCTTTGGTCTGGCTCTGGCGACCTATCTGTTGTACAACTACATCAGTACCCTGCCCCGGGAGACGCTGGAATCGGCCTTCATCGACGGCGCCTCCCACTTTACGGTCTTTACCCGGCTGGTTCTGCCCCTGTCGGTGCCGGCGCTGGCCTCCTTTGCCATCTTCCAGTTTCTGTGGGTATGGAACGACTACCTGGTGGCCCTGGTGTTCCTGGGCGTCGATCCCAACAACAAGGTGGTTACTCAGCGCCTGGCCGATTTGACTGGCACCTTCGGAAACGCCTGGCACCTGCTGACGGCCGGGGCTTTTATTTCCATGCTTCTGCCACTGATTGTCTTCATCGGCTTGCAGCGATTCTTCGTCCGCGGCCTGCTGGCCGGCTCGGTGAAGGGCTAGATTCAAGATCGGTAGGCGACCACCAGAAAAATCAACCAGTTACAGGGATTGTCACGCTGATAGCGTAACCTACGGTCTGTCATGTCTGGCAAAACCGTCGGTTTCGGTTCGCGGGGATCGTCGTGGGTCCGGTCACCAACCGGACGATGCGGGTTCACCCGCTCTACCTGTTCATAACTGTTGTGTTACCCCGAATGGTTGCCTCTGTTTGACGGTCCGAGCATTGCAGTATATACTTACATTGTAAGTACTGCACCATTGACTAATGGGCAATCAGTGAATTGGCAATTGTCAATGGCAAAGATGGAACGAAATATGCGGAGTGAGCACCCTCAGATGCGATCGATCCGGAAAAGACTATCATGGCCATTACCCATGATTTCCGGATAGGCTCCAGGTACATTGAAATCAAGGAACGACACCATGCAACGAAAGCTCTTTAAGACTGGAAACAGTGTGGTTGTATCGCTGCCTAAGCATGCGCTGGAATTTCTGGGAATCTCCGAAGGGGCTCAGGTAGAGTTGGACCTGGACAAAGAGAGGCGCCAGATCGTGATTGCACCAGCCAGCGAGATGACACTGCCAGGCGTCGACGAGACCTTTGCTCACCAGGTAGCGGATTTCGTCGAACAATATCGACCGGCTCTGGAAGCCCTGGCCAAGTGACCGATTATCTCACCAGCGAGCAGATCCTTTTTCTGCACGCCCGTCTGATTGAAGAGACCGGCGGCAGCCACGGCCTGCGCGATCCCGCATTGCTCCTGTCGGCAGTTGCACGTCCCCGAGCTACCTTTGATAGCAAGGACCTGTATCCAGATGTCTTCCAAAAGGCCGCCGCACTCATGGAGTCACTCATCCGAAATCACCCCTTTGTGGATGGCAATAAGCGCACCGGCATCGCCGGTGCGGCTATCTTCCTGCGGCGAAACCGCTACAGTTTGACAAGCACGAATCGAGAGCTGGAGGAGTTTACCCTCCGTGTGTCCAGATCGGAAGTTGACCTGACGGACATCGCTGACTGGCTCAAGTCGAATAGAATCAAAGTGTAGAAGACCTGTCTGGGCTTTTGCCCAGCTGGCCTGGCTCGCGAGGACCTCCTGCCATGTCTGCCAGCCTGCTCATAGGCATCGATCTGGGCACATCCAGCCTCAAGACGGTCGTCATCGACTCCGATGGCCGGCTGCTGGCCCGCGCGGCCCATGAATACCCAATCGATTCCACCCGGCCTGGCTGGGCTGAGCAAGACCCGGAGTCCTGGTTGGCAGCGACAGTCGCGACGATCCGGCAAGCATTGGACCTGTCTGGAATTCCAGCTGCCCATATTGCCGGCATAGGCCTGTCTGGCCAGATGCATGGCACAGTATGCCTGGACGAATCAGGGCAGGTTTTGCGGCCGGCCATCATCTGGGCCGATCAGCGCAGCGCCAGCCAGGTGCAGCAGGTCTACGACTTGCTGGGATCACGACGGCTGGGCGAGTTGACCGCCAACCCGTTGGACACCGGTTTCATGCTGGCCAGTTGGCTATGGCTACGCGAAAACGAGCCGCCAGTGGCTCGCGCGACCAGCCACCTGTTGCTGCCCAAGGACTGGTTGCGCTTTCGCCTGACCGGCAACCTGGGCACGGAGCCCAGCGACGCCTCATCCACCCTGTTGTTCGATACGGCCGCCCGCAGTTGGAGCAGCGGCCTGCTGGAGCCTCTGGGGATCGACGGCGACATCTTGCCACCAATCCACCAGTCGGCGCAGGTCGCCGGTGGCCTGACTGCCGAACTGGCAATGGCCACCGGCCTGCGCCAGGGCACACCGGTGGTCTTCGGCGGCAGCGACCAATCCTGCCAGGCCCTGGGCAATGGCGTCATTGAACCTGGCGTTATCTCCTGCACCATTGGCACCGGCGGTCAACTCTTTGCGCCGACCAGGCAGCCAGCCTACGACTCCGAATTGCGGCTGCATCTCTTCTGCCACGTATTGCCCGAGCAATGGCACCAGATGGCTGCCATCCTCTCGGCCGGGTTATCGCTGCGCTGGCTGCGCGACAACGTGCTGACGGAAATGAGCTACACGCAGATGGCAGATCAGGCTGCTACCGTGCCTGCCGGCGCCCAGGGGCTTTTTTTCCTGCCCCATCTGGCTGGCGAACGTACCCCCTACATGGATCCATCGGCACGAGCCAGCTTCATCGGTTTAACCCTGAGCCACGACCGGTCCCACATGACGCGAGCTGTCATGGAGGGGGTCGTGTTCGCCCTGAAACAGGGACTGGAGCTGATGGCCGAGCTCGGCGTGCCGGTCAGACAGATTGTGGCATCGGGGGGTGCGGTCCGCCACCCGCTCTGGCTGCAGTTACAGGCCGATATCTTCGATCGCCCCATCACCCAGACCAAAACGATCGAGGCGGCTGCTGTTGGCGCTGCATTGCTGGCAGGCATCGGCACCGGGGTCTACGCCGACGCCCATTCCGCGGTCGAACATACGGTGCGAGGGGGGCAACAGCCGGTGTTGCCCAATCCGCAGCGAGCGGCGCGTTACGCCGAGAGCTATGAGACCTATGTGCGGCTCTTCCCGGCGCTGCAAGAGACGGATGTCTTCGGGTGAGACATTGTCGATGCGGCACAACCGTCATCCTCGCGTGCACCCCGGAGGGGCCCGCGACCGCCAGAGCGACGGCAACCGGCCGACGCCCAACGTGGTTCGGGCGGTCAGCGGGGATCCATTCCCTGTCCTGGCCCCGTATCCACCAGGCGGTTTTATGAAAAACACCTCCCCTGCCCCCCATGTGCTGATGGTCACCAACCATGGCGTCCATCAGTGGCAGATCATCCCCGGACTGCCAGATACCGGCGGCCAGAACGTTTTCGTCAACCAGTTCACTGCTGCATTGGCCCAACTGGGTTTCCGGGTCACCATCGTCAACCGGGGCGGTTATCCCGATCCCTCCACAGGCGAGCTGCGTGCCGGTTACAAGGTAAAGGATTTCAATCAGCGTATCTTGTACCTGGACGACGGCCTGCCCGAGTTTGTGCGCAAGGAAGATATGCACGAGCGGCTACCGGCGCTCGCCGAGGCACTGACACGCGACCTGCAGGAGGAGGTTGATCTGATCATCTCCCACTACTGGGATGGCGCGGCGCTGGCAGCTGCCTTCAACGCGGCAAGCGCCAGGCACGTGCCCCACTATTGGGTACCCCACTCCCTGGGCCGGCTGAAAAAACGTAACGTCTCAGCGGCGCAGTGGTATCCCCTTCGGATCGAAGAGCGCATCGCCGTCGAAAACGATCTGATTCCGCAGCTGGACGGTATTGCCGCCACCTCGGCCACCATCCAACAGTCTCTTCTGAATGACTATGGCTACCGTGGCCCTTCCCTGTTTCTGCCACCATGCGTGGACACCGATCGCTTCCACCCAAGGCCGGTATCCGATGATAATCCCATCTGGAAAACCCTGGCAGACCTGACCGGCTACTCCACAGACCAGGTGCGCAGCCACAAGATCGTGACTGAAATCAGCCGCACCGACAGCACCAAACGCAAGGATGTGTTGCTGCGTGCCTTTTCCCGGGCGCGTCGCAGCAGTCCTGCATGCATTCTGATTGTCGCCATCGACGACAGGCAGGCGGCCCTGGCGGACAGCCTGCACTCGTTAATGGATGAACTGGGATTGGCGGGACAGGTGGCTACCGTCGGGCCGATATGGGACCTGCTGCCGGACCTGTATGCCGTGACCGATCTATACTGCACGCCGTCCATTATGGAGGGATTCGGCATGTCGGCCCAGGAAGCCGCGGCAACGGCCGTGCCGGTCGTCTCCAGCCAGCTGGTACCCTTCGCCACCGAGTACCTGTTGGGGGCTAATCCGCAGATCATCGAGGTGGAAAAGGCCGCCGATCCGCTGCGCGTTGGCCAGGGAGCTATTGTCGTCCGGGCAGACGATGTGGCCGGCTTTGCTCATGCGCTGAGCTATCTGCTGAACGATGACAGCCTGCGCTGCCGGATGGGCCGGCAGGCCTATGAGATCACCGTGCCCTACTTCACGTGGGACCATATGGTTCGGGCCTTTCTCCAGGGCATCGCCTTCGATAGCGACAGCAGCGAAAGACCCCTCCCGTGAAACAACAGCTCGACCCTGCACGCCTGGCTCGAATACTTCAGGCAGACGATATTGCGGCCCTCCCGCCAGAGCAACTCAGGCGCTTATTCCAGACAGAGCCCGGTATCGACCAGTTCCTGCCCGACGGGATTTGCCAGGTTGATCCGAGAAACGGGGAACGCATCCTTTTCAACACTTCCAGAGCCCGCCGGCCCCACGACAACCGTCCAACACCGGACAGCAACGCCAACGCGTTCGAACAATGCGTCGTTTGCCAGGGCAAGACAACCGGGGTGATCGACGTGGCGGCGCTCAGCGAGGGCTTCACCTTCATCAACAAAAACCTGTTTCCCATGCTGTACCCTGCCGAATCCAGGCTCACCCGCCAACCGCCAGCCATCGGGGGAGCTGACAGGATCGAAGGCGCCGCAGCAGTTGGGTACCATTTTCTGCAATGGACATCATCGCTGCACGACCGGGACTGGCACAACATGCCTCTGGAAGATGGCATGGTTGCCATGCAGCGATTGGCCAGGTTGGAGAAAAAGCTGCTCGACGACTGCGACCAGCTTCTGCCATCGCGTTTCCCTCAAGAGTCTGGCGACGGTGCTCCGGGCGCATTTGTCTCCATCATAAAAAACTACGGCCGCCTGGTGGGAGGCTCCCTGGCCCATGGCCATCAACAGATTGCCCTCAGCAACGTGATGCCGCGGCGTTTCAAGGAAAACTGGCGCTTTCTGCAGAATCACGGAGAGACGTTCAGCGCTTTCATGCTGCGCCGGAACCCTGCCGATTTGCTGTTGCTGGATTACGGCCCCGTTCAACTCATCGTGCCCTATTTCATGCGGCGACCCTACGATATGCTGTTGCTCGTGAAGGACATCAGAATACGCTACATCCATGAGCTCCCTGCGGCAGGCCTGAAAGCAGTTGTCCAGGGATGGCACGATGCTATTGGCGCCATCCGCTGGATCATGCCACGGGTTGGCCGGGAGCTGGCCTACAATGTGCTCGTTCACAACGGCCCTGGCGCGGGCCTCTATTTTGAGTTTCTGCCCTATACCCAGGAGACCGGCGGTTTCGAGCACCTGGGGCTGGCCGTCTGCCAGAGCAACCCCGGGGAAGCAGCCAGTCGCCTGCGGGGCTTTTTTGGATCAGCGCGAGGTTAAGGCTTTCAGAAGACGGCAGACGGCGGACGGCTTCCAGAAGACGGCAGACGGCGGACGGCTTCCAGAAGACGGCAGACGGCGGACGGCTTCCAGAAGACGGCAGACGGCGGACGGCAGACCGCGGTCGGACTGGAGTCGAGGCTTCAGCCGGGAAGGCGGCGCGGCGATCCTCAGTCGGCGGTCATCGGTCGGTGGTCGGCGGTCGGCGGTCGGAGCGTTTGGACCACGAAGGCGCGAAGGTTCACGCGCCAGCAGGCGTACCGTGAGGTAAGACCGCGAAGCGCGAAGGGCACGAAGGGCACGAAAGAAGTTGACAGCGGTCAGCGGTCAGC
>JAYELL010000070.1:22750-34281 GCA_034717495.1 Chloroflexota bacterium
GGTTCACGCGCCAGCAGGCGTACCGTGAGGTAAGACCGCGAAGCGCGAAGGGCACGAAGGGCACGAAAGAAGTTGACAGCGGTCAGCGGTCAGCGGTCGGAGCGTTTGGACCACGAAGGCGCGAAGGGCACGAAAGAAGTTGACAGCGGTCAGCGGTCGGTGGTCAGTGGTCGGAGCGTTTGGACCACGAAGGCGCGAAGGTTCACGAAGACCGCGAAGCGCGAAGGGCACGAAGGGCACGAAAGAAGTTGACAGCGGTCAGCGGTCGGTGGTCAGAAGACGGCAGACGGCTTCCAGAAGACAGCAGACGGCGGACGGCAGACCGCGGTCGGACTGGAGTCGAGGCTTCAGCCGGGAAGGCGGCGCGGCGATCCTCAGTCGGCGGTCGGCGGTCTTCGGTCGGCGGTCTTCGGTCGGCGGTCTTCTGTCAGCGGTCTTCTGTCAGCGGTCTTCTGCCAGCGGTCGAAGGAGAAGTCATCACAGTGAACATTCCCGCCGGCGATCTGGATGTGCTTTCGGTGGGCGAGGCGATCGTGGATCTCATCGCCGAGCAGGAGACGGCGACCCTTGAAGAAGCGGCTCATTTTCGCCGTTTCCAGGGAGGCGCCCCGGCAAATCTGGCTGTTAACGTGGCAAAGCTGGCAGGATCGGCAGCCCTGATTGCCAACCTGGGCAGCGGTCCATTCAGCCGGTTTTTGCAGTCCAGCTTCCACCAGGCCGGGTTGGAAACCTGTTACCTCGTTTCCGATCCGACCGCGCGCACCAGCGTCATCTTCATCTCCCGCTCCCCCGGCACAGCCGACTCTGTGACGCTGCGCGATGCCGACTTCAAACTGCGCCCCGAGCATATCTCCAGCGAGGCGATTGGGCGAGCCAGAGTCGTCCACACGACTGCTTTCGCCCTGGCGCGTGAGCCTTGCCGGTCCGCGGTGATTGAGGCATGCAAGATGGGGCGCGAGCAGGGCAAGATCGTATCGCTTGATCCCAACTATAACCCGCCTGTCTGGCCCGATCGCCAGGAGGCAATGAGCGTGCTGCAGCGGGTATTCTCCTATGTCACAATCACCAAGCCATCGCTGGATGACGCCCACCGCCTGTTTGGTCCGGGAAAGTCACCGGAGGCCTATGTTGACATGTACCATGCCATGGGTCCGGAGCTGGTCGTATTGACCATGGCAGCAGATGGTATCCTGCTGTCCGACTCGGCGACGCGGCACCTTATCCCTGCCAACCCTGTGCGGGTGGTCGATGCAACCGGAGCAGGCGACGCCTTTTGGGCGGGCTTTCTGGTGGCGTTGCTGGACGGACACTGCCCGACTACCTGCGTGCTTTTTGGCCGGGAAGTGGCGGAACGGAAACTGAGCACCGCGGGACCTCTGCCGGCGAAGCTGGACCGCCAGGAGGTATACCGGTCGATCGGATGACGCTTCATTTTGCCCTCACAAAACGCCCGTGGTATAATGCTCGCCAGTCAAATTGGAGGCAGAACAAAGTGCAGAATGTTTTTTATATCGTTCAAATGATTCTCGGCGTTGTCCTGATCAGTCTGGTTGTCGCCCAGTCAAAGGGAAGTGGCGCTGGCGCCATGTTTGGCGGAGACAGCTCATTTACGACCACACGGCGGGGCGCGGAAAAAACCATGTTCAACCTGACCGTGGTTGTTGCTCTTCTGTTTTTTCTGACGGCTCTGGTGAGCATGGTCGTTCTCTCCTAGCCATCACCAAGCCTTCGGCCTATCCGATTGCCGCGTCCACGGGCTGTGAGGCGCGGCGTTTTTCATGTAAGGACTCTGACTGTTGGGACGTGCAATTCGTTGGCAGGCATTGATCGCCCTTGTCGGCATCATCCTGCTGGCCAGTATCCTCGCATCGACAGCCTTCGACGTCTCCAGCGTGACAGTACCGGTGACCGGGGGTGTCTACACCGAAGCTGTAGTGGGGTTTCCGCGGGGTATCAACCCATTGCTCAGCTATGGCAGTGACCTCGATCGCGACTTGAGCGGCTTGCTGTTTCAGGGCCTGGCAGCTATCGACGAGCGCGGTGAAGTGGTTCCTGCCCTGGCCGAAAGCTGGGAAATCAGCCCGGATCAACGGGATTACACCTTTCATCTTCGGGAAGATGTGCGCTGGCACGATGGCGCCCCGTTCACAGCCAACGATGTGCTCTTCACAGTCGGTGTCATGCAATCGGATGCCTTTGCCAGCGCTGATTTCCCGGCTCCTGGCTACCTGTCCGACCTGTGGCGCAGTGTGTCGGCGGAGCGAATCGACGACTTCACGGTGCGTTTCCGGCTGCAGGAGCCCTATTCTCCCTTTTTGTACGAAAACACAATCGGCATCCTTCCGGAACACCTGTGGCGTTCTGTGCCCATCGAAGATATGCCCCGGTCCATCCTGAACGAACAGCCGGTTGGCACCGGTCCCTGGCAGCTGACCGGCATGACGGCCCTCTCAGCGCGGCTGGAGCCAAGCTCCTTCTGGCAGGGGCCAGATCCATATCTTGAGGCGCTGGAACTGCGATACTACCCTGATTACCCCAGCGCCTTTGCGGCCTTCGACGCGGGTGAAGTCGACGGGGTAAGCCGGATCCTGCCCGGGAACCTGTCCACCGCTCATGAAAGCGATGAAATGGCGGTTTTCAGCGCCCCGCTGGCCGGAGAGACCTTCGTCTATTTCAACCTGGACAATCCCAATACACCCTTTCTGGCCGATCCTGAAATTCGGCAGGCCCTCTGGTTGGCCCTGGATATTCCGGCGACCATCGACCAGGCGTTGCAGGGTCAGGGGATTCCAGCCTCAGGACCCGTTATGCCGGGAACGTGGGCCCATGTCGAGAGCAAAAAGCCCGTTGCCGATCCAAAGAGTGCTGCCCGGATGCTGGCCGATGCGGGCTGGATTGACGAGGATGGCGATGGGGTTCGCCAACAGGGCGAGATAACCATGTCGTTCATCCTGCTTGGCGATGACGAAGCGGTGCTCAACTCGTTGGCAGAGCAGTGGGCCCGGATCGGCGTGTGGGCCAAACCTCAGGTTGTCAGCCTGGTCAGCCTGGCTGGGGACCATCTTGCCACGGGCAATTACGAAGCAGCGCTGGTCCATTGGCAGCTTAGCGCTGATCCGGACCCCTATCCGTTGTGGCATTCGACCCAGGCGGGCGATGGACAGAACTACTCCGGTTGGAACCATCGACGGGCCGACGAGATCATGGAAGAGGGCCGATCTGTCAGTGATCCGGGACGGCGGATGGAACTTTATGCCGAATTCCAGGAGATCTTCGCCGAACAGTTGCCCGCCTTGCCGCTCTACTTCGACGTCTACAACTTCGGCGTCAACAGCAAGGTGAAGGATGTGCAGGTTGGGCGTCTCAACTCGCCGCTGGATCGTTTCCACACCCTGGATCAGTGGTATATCGTTACGGAGCGCAAGACGGTGGAGCCGTAAGGGTATGTCAGAATGTCATCATTCCGCATCTCGACATGTCAGTATTTTGACATCCTGGCATATTTGTTATCGCTGAGTGGTTTGACAATTCGTTGCGGCGGTGGTAAACTCTTCGCCGTGGGCCGAAGTGGCGGAATAGGAAGACGCGCTACGTTCAGGGCGTAGTGAGCAATAGCTCGTGTGGGTTCAAATCCCACCTTCGGCACTGTTTGTTGATAGGTCCCAGATGTTGGCATCTGGGGCTTTCCATCCGAGGACCAGCCCTGGAGGGCGTGGTGGCCAGCAAGCTTCCTGACATCCCAATCGCACCGAAACAGCTGGCACTGATCGCAGGAATCGTCCTGCTGGTGTTGTTCTGTTTCAGCTACACCAGCCGGTTGATTGCCAGCAGTGAATTGCAGGGTGAGGTCACCTTCTGGGAGCGAGAGGTTGAGTCGGAGCGGCAGCGTCTGGAGAGAAACCAGGCCCTGCTGGAGTACGCCAGGACCGACGATTTCGTCATCGAAAAGGCGCACACCGATCTGGGGTGGGCCAAGCCGGACGAGGTCGCGATCTGGGTGGTTGGCGAGGAAGCGCCCCGGGCACGACCGGTGGAGCCCGAGACCTTTCACAGCGTGTCGCCCTGGCAGCTTTGGTCCGAGCGGTTTTTCAGTCCTTGAGTGTTTGACTTTTCGACAAAGCTGGGTATAATCTTTCGATAGCGATGCGGGGTGGAGCAGAGGCAGCTCGTCGGGCTCATAACCCGAAGGCCGCAGGTTCGAGTCCTGCCCCCGCTACTGAAGATGGCTGACGACGCACTGTTGTCAGCCATCTGATTATCCGGCGACGTAGCTCAGGCGGTTAGAGCGAGGGCTTCATAATCCCTAGGTCGGTGGTTCAAGTCCACCCGTCGCCACTAACAGATACTCCCCCACAGCTCCTGTCATTCGGCGGGAGTTTGCTTTTATACCCGACTGCTGTGGATGTGCAAGTCAGACGATGAATCCAAGGTCGGATGAGCAGTGACCAGGTCGTCCGGGCGAACCACGCCTAAGGCGCAACGCGTTCAAGAGGGCGGCCGCTCAGGCCAGTGCCTCTCAATCTACATGCATCTTCCAGCAATATCAGGTCGAGCTGACCGTTATCGGTCAACGCGACTTGATAGCTTCCAGTGAGGCCAGGACAGCCGAGGTTGTCATCGGCGTTTTTCAGCATAAGCCGCGTTCCCTGCAATTGGAACCCACCCCAATCGAGTGGCAAAGTCTCGAGGCCGGCAACCGATTCGGCCGCTCGAAAAGTTCCATCCTCGAGACTTTGCGTATAGGCTCCCACTCTATCCATCCAGATTCCGATCAGATCCACGGTAGCTAAGCTAACAGCAGATAGACCCCCGTGCAGCTGTTCGAATATGAGCACTGACTGGCAAGTAGTAAGAATCAAACTGAGCGTCAAGACAGCAGCAACCATGAATAGTCGTTTTCCTTCAAACCTCTTGAAAAACATCATATCCTCCTTGTGTCATTGGGTTCATCGATGGTCGTTTTGCATATTATCACAGATCACTGCCTACAAAATATCCGCAGATTGAAGCCCGGATTTTTCCCCTCTTTCGAGATTCGCTTCGATGACACAGAAACGGACAACACAGGACAAGCACCGGAGAGAAAATCATGACAATGCCACGGACCGGTCCGCCGGTCTATGATCTTCATGAGGTTTTTTTTCGACTTTTAGATTACAGTTTGTTCATCTTCGTGCCACACCCCTCCCAGATGACCCACGTCATTGACGGATCGTTGAAAGGCTGTTAAAATCATAATCCAATGACAGATAGCAGATACCTCATGTCGTTCACCGCTGGCGCGCTCCTCTACCGGGAGAGCGTCACCCTTTCTGAACTGTGGGTACAAACCGAGGATTGGGGCATCGTCAAGGATGAGGTGCTGACAGGCAACCTCCTTCAGATGCGCACAATGAGTGCCGCCAAACGCGTTTTCCGCGAGGCCAGAGCCCGCCTTCAGACACTGACGCCGCCCCAAATGGCACTGCTCGTCGATGGACTGCGCCAGGAACAGAATTGCCTGCTCTGGCTGGCCATTTGCAAGCGCTTCCTCTTTATCCACGATTTTGCTGTTGAGGTATTGCGAGAGAAGTTCCTTCTCCTGAATCCGGTGTTAACCCAAAACGACTACGACCAGTTCTTTGCCAACAAAACGGAGTGGCATCCCGAGCTGGAGGCGTTGGCGCTCTCCACCCGGAAGAAACAACGGGAGATCGTCTTCCGGATGCTGCGGGAAGGGGAACTATTATCGACGGATGGAGTAATCATTCCTCCCATCTTTTCCCCACACCTGGTCCAGGTGATCACACAAGACGACCCTGCCTACTTCCAGATCTATCCCACCCCGGATCCAATGGTAACGGGACATACCCAATGACTGCCGACCCCACGGTGCTATCCCCCGAGCAACGCTACGCCCACCTGTTCGATGTAATTTCAAGCCCGCGATTCCTCAAAATGCAGGGGCTGGGCAACGAGGTGCCCTTCTTCATTTGCTCCTATCCCCCCCGGCAAGCAGTGGAAATGAGCAAGATGGGCAAACGATTGATGGGCAAGCTGAAAAGCAACGGCGTCCAGGTACTGAAGATCAACCTATATGACCTTTCTATCGAGTTGTTATGTGAACGAGGAATCTGGGATCGCATCATCAAGGTCGAAACAACAACGCCCAAGGACTCACTCAAAGAGTTGCTGCAGAACGTTCTGGACGTCGAGCGCCACCTGGTGCCCGCCATGGTCGAGAAAATGCAGGCTCAGCCCTTCGATGTTCTGTTCATCAGCGGCGTGGGCGAGGTGTTTCCCTACATTCGTTCCCACACGGTACTCAACAACCTGCAGAGCAAGGCGCAGAATCATCCCACCGTGCTCTTTTTTCCCGGTAGCTACACCCAATCGCCCGAGGAAGGCGCGTCGCTCGATCTGTTCGGCCGCCTTCATGACGATAAATACTACCGGGCGTTCGACATCTTCGATTTCCAGGTGTAGATTCTCAGAAAGGCTGTCCCATGAAGCTTTCAGGTTATTTTGCCAAACCGGTCGACCGGCACATCGAGGGTGTGATCAAAGCCGATGACGAAGCCAGCTTGCGACTTGAAGTCGAGGAGTACGTCCTTACCAACGAGATCGCAAAGGGTCTCGACCAATTCCTGACCGCCTACAACAACTTCCAGGGTGCCAACGGCGCCTGGATCTCCGGCTTCTTCGGCTCAGGCAAATCCCATTTACTGAAGATGCTGGCCTTGTTGCTGGAAAACCGCGTGGTGGAAGGAGTGGCGACCTTTGATGCCTTCATGGACAAGCCGGAGTTGCAGGAGGATTCTTTCCTGCAGGCAGACCTGAAAAACGCCATCGCCATCCCGTCCCAAAGTGTCCTGTTCAACATCGACCAGAAGGCGGACGTGATTCACAAGGGGGAATTCGACGCGCTGCTGGCGGTCTTTGTCAAGGTGTTCGACGAGATGTGTGGCTACTTCGGCAAACAGGGGTACATCGCCCAGTTTGAGCGTGATCTGGATAGCCGCGGTCAATATGAGGCATTCAAGGAGACGTTTCAGGAGATCGCGGGCATAGCTTGGACAGCCGGCCGCGAGCAAGCGCTGCTGGAAAGCCACAATATCGATTCCGCCTACGCACAGATTACCGGTGTGCCGTTGGCCAGCGCCCAGGGTATTCTCGACAAATACCGGGCCGAGTACAGGCTCTCGATCGAGGACTTTGCAAAACAGGTGGACGCCTATATCCAGCAGCAGGGACCTGATTTTCGCCTCAACTTCTTCGTGGACGAGGTGGGCCAGTACATTGCCGACAACATCAAGTTGATGACCAATCTACAGACGGTGGCCGAGAGCCTGGCGACCAAATCCCGCGGCAGAGCCTGGATCGTGGTCACCGCCCAGGAGGATATGACCACCGTCCTGGGCGAGATGGACCGGCAGCAAGCCAACGACTTCTCCAAGATCCAGGCCCGCTTCGCCAATCGCCTGAAACTGACCAGCGCGGATGTCGAGGAGGTGATCCGCAAACGGTTGTTGGCCAAAAACACGCGCGGCCAGGCTGATATTGGCCAGTTGTACGAGGAACAGAAGAACAACTTCGGAATGCTCTTCGACTTCGGCGATGGCGCCCAGACCTACCGCAACTTCCGGGACGAGGGCCACTTCGTCGGCATTTATCCCTTCATCCCCTACCAGTTCGTGCTCTTCCAGTCGGCTATCCAGAGCCTCTCGCAGCATAATGCCTTCGAGGGCCAGCACCGTTCCGTGGGGGAGCGCTCCATGCTGGAAGTCTTTCAACATGTTGCCATGGAAATCGCCGATCACCAGCTTGGACAGCTCGCCACCTTCGACTTGATGTTTGAGGGCATTCGCAACACCATCCAATCGCAGATCAAGCGTTCCATCAAAACTGCCGAAGACCATTTGGGCGACCCCTTCGCCATCAGGCTGCTCAAGTCCCTCTTTCTGGTCAAATATGTCAAGGAATTCAAGGCAACCCCGCGAAACCTGACCGTCCTGATGCTGGACAGTTTCCATGCGGACCTGCCAGCCTTGCGCAAACAGGTAGAACAGGCGCTGGATCTGCTGGAACAGCAGACATACATCCAACGCCACGGCGAGGAGTACGAGTTCCTGACCGACGAGGAGAAGGATGTCGAACAGGACATCAAAAACACCGAAGTCGAGACCGATGCCGTGGCCGAGGAACTGGGCAAGTTAGTCTTTGACTATGTCATCAGGGACCGCAAGATCCGCTACGAAACAAACGGCCAGGACTACTCCTTCTCGCGACGAATTGACGATCGCCTGCTGGGACGGGAACAGGAGCTGGGCATCAAGGTGATCAGCCCCTTCAACGAGTATAGCGACAACGAGACATTGCTTCGCGCCCAATCGATGGGCAGGGATGACCTCCTGGTGATTATGCCTGCCAGCGTCCGGCTGGTGCGTGACCTGGGCATGTACAAACGCACCGAAAAGTACATCCGCCAGAACAGCTCCATCACACAACAGGACACAGTCAGGCGCATCTTGAATGATAAGAGTCTTCGAAATCAGGAGCGCCACCGGACGCTGCAAAGACTGGTGGAGGAACTGTTGGGCAAGTCCAAGTTGATCGTCAACGGCCAGGACGTGGAGAGCGGTTCCAGCGACGGGAAAACCCGGGTTGTGGAAGGCTTCCATAGTCTGCTGGTGCGCACCTATCCCAATCTACGGATGCTGCGGGGTATCACCTATTCCCAGGACGACATTGGCAAGTGCCTGCAGTCCACCGCTGGCCTGCTGGGCGATGATCCAACGACCTTTAGCGAGGCGGAACAGGAGATGATGGCCTTTCTGCAAGAAAATCAGCGCAGCGGACAGCGCACCACCATGCTGAGCCTGGTGAATCGCTTCGAGAAAAAGCCCTATGGCTGGTACCTGGCTGCGATTCAATGCGGAGCCGCCAAGCTCCACGCTCGCGGCAAGATCGAGGCGACCCAGGACAGCAACCTGCTGGAATCCGGGGAATTGGAAAAGGCGTTGACCAATACCCAAGGTTTTGGCAATCTGATCCTGGCGCCACAAATCGATTTCAGCGCCGCGCAGGTCCGACGGTTGAAGGACTTCTACGGCGATTTCTTCGACGAGCCGCCTCACAACAATGAGGCCAAGTCCCTGGCCCAGGAGACCGCCGCGTCCCTGGCCCTTTTGCATACAGAGCTCGAACAGATGCGAGGTCTGCCGGATCAGTACCCTTTCCTCTCGGCCCTGGATCGGCCTATCCGGTTGCTGCAGGAAGTGACCGGTAAGCCGTACACCTTTTACCTGAAAAATCTGGGCCAGCACGAGGATGAGCTCTTCGACTCGAAAGAGAGCGTCATCGATCCCTTGCGCGATTTCATGAGCGGGCCGCAACGCCAGATCTACGACGAGGCCCGTCGCTTTCTGGACAACCAGGCGCCCAACCTCTCCCACGTCGACGGCGGCGACGCCCAGGCCATACGGGTCATCCTGGCTGATCCCACCTGTTACCAGGACCATGCCATGACCCGGCTCAAGGGATTGCTGAACAATCTGCAAGAGCAGGTGCAGGAACAGGTACAGCAGGAACGGGAGGAAGCCAGCCAGGCCCTTCAAAGTCGCTGGCAGCGGCTGGCGGCCATGGATGACTTCCAGGACCTTTCCCCGGAACAACAGGAGGTACTGCGGCAGCCCTTCGACGAGCTCGGCCGGACCGTTCAGGTCCATACACTGATCGCGGTCATTCGGGACGAGCTGCGGAGCTTCGAGGAGCAGCGTTATCCGCAGCTCCTGGGCCAGATGAGCGACTGGCTGGAACCGGAGTCTGAAACTGATCCCGAGAGTGGTCCGGTCATCGAAGAACCCAGATACGAGTACGTTCCCAGCCAATCCCTGGCCGTGCCTTTCAAAAAAGCCTGGCTGGCCGACGAAGCTGACGTAGATGCCTACCTGAAAGCCCTGAAAGAGGCGTTGATGCAGGCCATCGCCGAGGGCAAACGGGTGCAGGTTTAGGCCCACAGGAATCCATATCATGCCCTACTGGCAACTGTTTTACCATCTTGTCTGGTCGACCAAACATCGGGAACCGCTGATCACGCCTGATGTCGAATCGATCATCTACGAACTATTGCGCACAAAGGGCATCGGCCTGGGCGCGACAGTGTTCGCTATCAATGGTATGCCAGAGCATACCCACGTAATTGCCGCAATCCCACCCAAAATCGCCGTTGCTAGATTCGTGGGTCAGATCAAGGGAGTGACAGCAACCAAGTTCAATAAAATGGGCCTACCGAACAAATTGTATTGGCAGGCCGAATACGGTGCTTTTTCTTTCGACGCGAAGCGTTTACCAAATTACATCGCCTACGTCGACCGCCAGAAAGAACATCATGCCCCAGGGTCCCCGCAATCTTGCTTGTGCCGAGCCCAAGTAGTTGCTCATCCAGATCCAGCTCCCCATTTTCATCCAGATCGTCGAACAAAAAAAGACGTTCTCCATAGGTGAGATCTTGTTCCGTAAAACCGGCGTCAGTTCCGAAATCGCGTACCGAATCATTGTCGGCGTCATTGAACAACCAGTCGACCTGACTGATAACCCCCCCCCCGATATGTGCCCGGAACATAGCCTCTGCCATAATCAGGATGTGAGGTGGCCTTCAGAATATCCAGCAGTTCATCCGGCGCGGCGTTTCCGTCGCTGTCAAGATCGACCGCGTCGACGCCCGCGTCGAATACACCATTGCCGTTGCTGTCCAGCCAGGCATAGGTGCCTCCATCGGCGTTGAAGAAATCTGGATGAAACACATCGATACCGGTGTCGAAGTTGGCGATCGTTACGCCCTGTCCCATGACCCGATTGCCGTTCCCGTCTCTCTGAGCCCACACGTCGTCCGCGTTGATTTCTACGATACTGGTGTCAAGAGGGGAATGGACACCGGGCTGCCATATCGACTCAATACGGACGATGTCAGCGCTGGCGGCAATGTCATCGATTACTTCCAGCGGGACCATCGCTCCAAACACGGTGCCGGAATGGGCGATTTCGCCATCCAGGTAAATAAACCTCACCTGACGCCCTTCCAGTGCGCGGATCGCTGGCAGCTCGGGTATCTCCCGAAAGCGAATGCTCACCTCTATCACTCCCGTTTCGGCGATTGCATTCACCTGGCTGGCGAAAGTGTCGTCGCCAACAACCTGCTCTGGCGATTCGCTGAGTTGTAACAGCAGGTCCAGGGTAGCGCCCGTCTTGCTCAGATAGGCATCCGAAGAAGCGCCTGGATCCGAGTCCCCGAAAGCTGGTGCAATTCGGGATGCCAATGCGATTCCGGCTAATACGAGCAGCACTGCCATGCAACGTCCAAGAGTTGACAATTTCATAATCCCACCTGCTTCCTTTGGCCTGGCTCCCTCGAAACAAGGCATCCCACACCAATGCCAACCAACGACCCGTGATTGATTTGGTTACCAACTTTTGAGAAGAGAAATGACACCAACCTGACTTGAACCATGATACACGATCGTTCATCTGTCGTCAATCCCTTGTTCGATCGC